>CAMKHH010000322.1 GCA_946412445.1 uncultured Eubacterium sp. | reverse complement strand
ACCTCCTGAAGCGGACAGATAAGACAAAATTAATCTTCATTTCCTCAGTGGGCGGCGGTATCGCAGCGTTCCCATACTTCACACTGAGCGATGGTATGAGCAAAAGTGCGGTAAGTTTCCTTGGCAGGCAGTTGGCAGCAGAAAACGTGCATACACCAATTGATGTGTTCGTAATTTGTCCGGGAGCTACCGAAACACCAATGTTTAAGGCAAGTACCCTGGATCCGATGACTCCGGAGGAACGTAGGGCCTTCTGTGAGGGTCAAGGTAAGAAAAGACTCATCCAGCCGGAGGAAATTGCTTACTGGCTGGAAACACTTCTTCATGATGAATCCACCGTACTTCACGGCGCATGTATTGATGCGACCATGGGACTGGGAACCCGCCCCGGAATGATGACCGAATTAGGATTAACCCATTAAATTAAGGAGGTTATATGCATGAAAGAATTTCTGTCAAACAGAGGTAAGAGTTATGTGAAGGAGCTGTCGCCGTTAATGCATGCGGATTTCAGCACTCGTGATTACAGGTACGATCCTGAAACACAGCCGGATGGCCATATCAATATGGGAACTGCTGAAAGTCATCTAATTAACAAAGAGGTAATTGCACTTTTAACGAAGCTTCAAAGCCGCATGACCATCCTGCCCAAACATATTCACTATGATTATTTTTACGGAAATACGGATTTTCGTACCGCCATTGCAAATCATTGGCAGCATTTGATTTTCGGTGACAATTCCGACACGAAAATCACTCCTGACAATATCGTTATTGCTTCGGGATGCTCCATGGCACTTGAGATGCTGGGAACGGTCTTAGGGGATCCGGGGGATGTGCTGCTGGTTCCGGCACCCTATTATTCAGGCTTCGAAGATGATGTCTCAGAAAGAGCAAAGGTTGAATTAGCACCCGTTCACTGCGGTCCGGAATTAACAAAGTCTGTATTCGAAGATGTATATAAGAAGCAGCTTGCTGCCGGAAAAAAGGTAGTTGGTGTTCTTTATTCATCTCCAAATAATCCAATTGGTACGGTATATAAACCAGAACATATGCAAAATGTGATTTCATTTTGTATGGAACATAATCTGGAGATTATTTCAGATGAAATCTATGCCGAAACAATCCACGATCCCGAAGCGAAATGGTGCAGTACCTTAAGTCTTGTGCCAAAAGAATACCTTCACCATGTTCATGTGACCAGCAGTTTTGCCAAAGACTTTGCGTTATCCGGTATCCGTACAGGTTTTGCAATTTCTTTCAACCCTGATTTAATCACAGCGATGCAGACCCTGTCCTATTACTCAGCTGTATCCACACATACACAGCTGCTGCTTACAGAGCTTTTACAGGCACCGGAATTACCGGAGCTTTTGCAGAGAAACAGAGAAGAGCTCCGTAAAGGATATAAGAAAATGATACATGCTTTAGATGAAATCGGTATTCCGCATCTTCCCGCACAAGGTGGTATCTTTATCTTTGCAGATTTCTCTGCCTACATGAAAGGAAATACCTTCGAGGCAGAAATGGATCTCTGGCACAAAATCTTTGACGAGTTAAAGATTAATATCTCACCAGGCCGTGTATTTGCCGCCGATAAACCGGGCTGGTTCCGTATCTGCTATGCATCAGAGCCGGCCGTCGTAGATGAAATGTGCAGAAGGCTGCGCACACTGAAAAAGGCTCCGACAGCATAGATACAGAAAACCTTCCACTGGAAGCTTTCCTTGCATACTTTGGTACCAAAAGGTCATCCTTTTTCATGCCTGCATGAAAAGGATGACCTTCCATAAGTATTTAACTCAGATGCCAGATATCCTGATTATACTGTTCAATTGTCCGGTCCGAAGAGAAGAATCCTGCCTTTGCAATATTAACAAGTGCTTTTCTGTTCCACTCCAATTTCTCTTCATAATCGGCATATACCTTTTCTTTCGTCTTTATATACTCCCTCGTATCCAGCAGGGTCATAAACCAATCTTTACTGATCAGCTCCTTATGCAGGCGCTTCAGGTTCTCTTCATCGCCAATTGCCTTCAGCTCATCACCGATGATAAAATCCACCAGCTCGTGAATCAGTCCATCTTCTTCATAGATATCCTTTGAGCAGTAAGCCTCCTCCTCGTATAAATCTATAACATCCTGCGGACGTTTTCCGAAGATATAGATATTCTCCTCTCCCACAAGCTCTCCGATCTCCACATTTGCCCCGTCTTCCGTACCCAGTGTCACAGCGCCGTTCAGCATGAACTTCATGTTCCCCGTTCCGGAGGCCTCTTTGGATGCAAGTGAAATCTGCTCAGAGATATCGGCTGCCGGAATTACCTTTGCCGCTTTTGATACATTGTAGTTTTCAAGCATCAGCACCCGGAAGTATGGTCTGACTTCGCTGTCCTGCTCAATCAGCTGCTGCAGACACAGAATCAGATGAATAATATCCTTTGCTATCACATATGCCGGAGCCGCTTTGGCACCGAAAATAAGCGTAATTGGCGTGGCCGGCTTATTGCCCTTTTTAATATCCAGATATTTATAAATTGCATATAAAGCATTCATCTGCTGGCGTTTGTATTCATGCAGACGTTTAACCTGAACATCAAAAATAGAATGTTCGTCCACCAGAATGCTCTGTGTTTCATACAGATATTCCCTGAATTCTTTTTTCTTCTGCAATTTGATATCGGCCAGCTGATTCAGGACACGTTTCTCCTTCTGGAAATCCAGCAGCTTCTCCAGCTCCCTTGCATCAGTCTTAAATCCGCTGCCAATCAGGCTTTCCATATAGGCAGTAAGTTCCCGGTTACAGTGAAGCAGCCACCGGCGGAAGGTAATCCCATTTGTCTTATTATTAAATTTCTTT
>CAMKHH010000321.1 GCA_946412445.1 uncultured Eubacterium sp. | reverse complement strand
GAATATGCCAAGGGAAAAGACATCTAAAGTTGTTTTCACTTTTCATAATACCACCCAGGCAATCCGGATGGAGGAATGCTGCAAGAGAGCAGGTACGGCAGGAAGACTGATACCGGTTCCGAGACAGATTTCCGCGGGCTGCGGCATGGCCTGGGCTGCGGAAGCCGAAAAGCGGGAATCCATAGAGAAACTTATTGATAAAGAAGGAATAGAAGTGGAGGGAGTTCATGAACTCTTATTGTAAATTGTGGATTAATGGCGAAGAATACGAATTTGAATCTGATAGAAAGCTCATGCAGGTTTTGAGAGATGATTGTCATCTTAAGTCTGTGAAAGATGGCTGCAGCGAAGGGGCCTGCGGAACCTGTACAGTCCTTATTAACGGGCGTGCCCAGAAAGCCTGTACGCAGAAAATCGGAAGGCTGGAGGGAGCGCATATTCTGACCGTCGAAGGATTGAGCCAGAGGGAAAAAGACGTATTTGTTTATGCGTTTGGTGAAGCAGGAGCCGTTCAGTGCGGATTTTGTATTCCGGGGATGGTTATGTGTGCCAAAGCTCTACTGGATAATAACCCGGACCCTGCAAGGGTGGAGATTGCGGCTGCTATTCGTAATAATATCTGCCGCTGCACGGGATATAAGAAAATTATTGATGGAATTGAACTTGCCGGAAAGATGCTCAGAGAGGATATTCCGATTGAAGAGCAGGAAGAGATGATAAAGGTTGGATCTGACTTCCATAGAATCGATGTGGAAGGGAAAGTTCTTGGAACAGGCGTCTATGTGGATGACCTTGAAATTGACGGAATGATTTATGGCAGTGCCGTGCGGACAAAATATCCAAGGGCACGGGTTGTGTCTATTAATACCGAAAAGGCAAAGGCTCTTCCGGGAGTTGTATGTGTACTTACTGCGAAGGATGTTCCCGGAAGCAATAAGGTAGGGCATCTGAAACATGACTGGGATGCCATGATTCCTGAAGGTGATATCACCCGTTATCTGGGTGATGCTGTCGCTCTTGTGGCTGCTGAAACTCCTGAGATATTGGCACAGGCGAAAGAACTGGTCGAAGTCGAGTATGAGGTATTAAAGCCGCTGACCTGTCCGGAGGAAGCATTAAAGCCGGATGCACCTGCACTTCATGAGGGCGGCAATATCCTAAGCCACGAGCATCTGGTGCGTGGTAATGCGGACGAGGTAATCGCCAATTCAAAATTCAAGGTCACCAGACACTATGAGACACCCTGGACGGAACATGCGTTCCTGGAACCGGAATGTGCGGTAGCGATGCCATTTGATGACGGGGTATTCATTCACAGCACAGATCAGGGCACGTATGACACACAGCATGAATGCAGTATCCTTCTGGGACTTCCTCCGGAAAAGGTGATTGTAGAGAATAAGCTGGTAGGCGGAGGCTTTGGTGGAAAAGAAGATGTATCGGTTCAGCACCATGCTGCATTGCTTGCCTATTTGACGGGCCGGGTGGTAAAGGTTAAATTTAGCAGAGCTGAGAGCTTGATTGTGCATCCGAAGCGCCATCCGTTCTCCATTGATATGACGACAGCCTGTGATGAGAATGGCTATCTCACGGCTATGAAGGCAGTAGTGGTTTCTGATACAGGAGCGTACGCTTCACTGGGAGGTCCGGTATTGCAGAGAGCCTGTACCCATGCTGCGGGGCCTTATAACTATCAGATTGTTGATATCGATGGTACAGCAGTTTACACGAACAATCCGCCGGCCGGAGCATTTCGCGGATTTGGTGTGACACAGACCTGCTTTGCTACAGAATGTAATCTGAATCTGCTGGCTGAGATGGTGGGAATTGACTCATTTGAAATCCGCTATCGAAATGCAATAAAACCGGGCCAGGTTCTGCCGAACGGGCAGATTGCCGATGACTGTACAGGAATGTTGGAAACGCTGGACGCTGTGAAAGACATCTACTATTCCAACAAATATGTGGGCATTGGCTGTGCAATGAAAAATGCAGGTG
This sequence comes from uncultured Eubacterium sp., assembly GCA_946412445.1. Taxonomy (GTDB): domain Bacteria; phylum Bacillota; class Clostridia; order Lachnospirales; family Lachnospiraceae; genus Novisyntrophococcus. The sequence goes on along the minus strand of CAMKHH010000321.1, from coordinate 868 downwards.
TCGGCGTAGGAATTCCGGATTATGGGAGAGTGCGCCTGCTTGTAAAGGATGGAAAGATTGAAATTCATTCCGGCGCATCTTGTATTGGGCAGGGCGCAGGAACCGTATTGATACAGATGATTGCGGAAACCCTCAATCTTCCTTATACAAAAATCAAGTGGAAAAACCCCAATACGTCAACGGCCCCGGATTCGGGTACCACTTCAGGATCCCGTCAGACAACAGTTACAGGAGAGGCGGGAATCCGGGCGGCGAACAAGCTGAAAGAGGCGTTGGAAGGAAACTCTCTGGAAGAACTGGAAGGACAGGAGTTCTATGGGGAGTATCTGGCTAAGACAGATCCCATGGGGACGCCTGTTCCAAATCCGGTCTCTCACGTGGCCTATGGTTTTGCCACACAGCTGTGCATCCTGAATGAAGACGGTACCGTAAAAGAGATGGTCGGTGCCCATGATGTGGGAAAAGCAGTCAATCCTAAAGGTGCGGAGGGGCAGATAGAGGGCGGAATTGTTATGAGCCTTGGCTATGCGCTGACGGAGTCCTATCCGCTGAAGGACTGTGTGCCCACGGGGAAATTTGGTACGATTGGATTGTTCCGGGCGGATAAGACACCTCCGGTAAAAAGCATCCTTGTTGAAAAACCTGGATTAAAAACAAGCTACGGAGCTATAGGGATTGGAGAAATCACCTCTATACCGACCGCGCCGGCCGTACAGGGAGCTTATTATAAACTCACAGGAGAATTCCAGACATCCTTGCCACTAACGAACACTCCTTATGAGAAAAAGAAGAAAAAGTAGTTTTTTTAAAATAATGGGCCAGCTCCTGAAAAAGGAATTGGCCTATTATCTTAGAATTCGTTATATAT
>CAMKHH010000320.1 GCA_946412445.1 uncultured Eubacterium sp. | reverse complement strand
CATATCTTCCCTGTAATTTTACATCCACTGATCAAATCATTCATTCGGTTCAGGGATTTCAAAAGCGTAGATTTACCGCATCCACTGGGACCGATAAACGCTGTGATTTCCTTTTCCTGCATTTTCAGACTTACATCCTTCAGGGCTTGAAAATCTCCGTAGTAAAGATTCATATTTTCAACTGTAATTTTATCCATGCTCTTTATCCTTTCGCGATTTTTTTGGCAGCAAGTCCTGACAGCCCATTGATGAGCAAGACAAAGCCTAAGAGAATAACTGCAGTGGCATAGGCTTTATCCATATGAAGCCCTTCACTGGACAAAACATACATATGAACTGCAAGGGTCCGCCCCGAATCCATGAATCCGGCGTATTTTGCCACCGTTCCAGCCGTAAAAATTAAAGCTGCAGTCTCTCCCACCACCCTGCCGGTGCCCAATATAATGCCTGAAAGGATTCCGGGTATTGCGGAGGGCAGCACGATCCGGAAGATGGTGCGCAGTTTTCCGGCTCCCAGTCCGAAGCTTGCCTCTCGGTAGGGATCAGGAACTGACAGCAATGCCTCCTCTGACGTACGCATAATAAGAGGCAGTATCATGATTGCCATCGTAAATGCACCTGTGAGCATGGAGTATCCCCAGTTCAAAGCGGTGGCAAAAAACAGCATTCCGAATAGTCCATAGACAATGGACGGGATTCCGGACAACGTTTCCGCCGTAATGCGGATCAGGCTCACCAATTTCCCCTTGTTATCTGTATACTCAACAAGAAAAATTGCAGCGAACACACCCAGCGGCACAGCAATGAACAGCGAAATTACGGTCATAAACAGCGTATTTACAACTGCCGGTACCAGTGATGCATTTTCGCTGGTATACTCCAAAGCAAATAACTCCGGGGTGATATTCCCCAGTCCCTTTATCAATATGAATAACACCAGAAATGCCAGCACCGCCATTGCAAGCCAAAAGGCTCCCCAGGTAAGCGCGGTAAGCAGTTTTGATGTATAGCTCTTTCTATAAGTAACTACAATTTTGTTATTTTCCATGCTCCGACCTCCGATTCAGTACCGTCACAATCAGATTGATGATCAGGATAAACACAAAAAGCACAACACCGGTTGCGATTAAGGCTTCTCTATGAAGATCAGCCGCATATCCCATTTCCAGCACAATGTTGGAGGTAAGCGTCCGTATTCCTTTTGTAAGGCCTTTCGGCATGCGCGCCTGGTTTCCGGCAACCATGATTACCGCCATCGTCTCCCCGACCGCACGTCCTATACCAAGAACAATTCCGGCTATAATACCTGATTTCGCTGCCGGAACAACGATAAAAAATACACTTTGCGTATGTGTGGCGCCAAGGGCTAATGCTCCTTCATAATAACTGTCAGGCACACTTTGAAGGGCTGACTCTGTAACACCTACCACGGTGGGGAGAATCATGATGGCTAATAATATGGAGGCGGTCAGCATCGTGTTCCCGTTTGGAATTCCAAATACTTCTTTTACGAATGGAACCAAAACCACAAGACCAAAAAATCCATATACCACTGATGGTACTCCGGCCATCAGGTTAATCGCCGAACGGCAGAATCCGTAAATCTTATGGGGACAGAACCGTGCCAGAAAAATCGAGGTCAGCAGTGCAATCGGCACTCCGATAAGGATCGCTCCTGCCGTAACATAAATGCTTCCCATAATCATGGGAAGAACCCCATACAGGTTGTTACCCGGTTTCCAGGTTTTCCCCAGCAGGAAATCAAAGACCCCAATCTGACGGATAGCAGGAATACCATTTGCAAACAAAAACACACAGATGAGAATTACGGCCAGTACCGAGGCACAGGCCGCCATCAAAAACACTATTTTCATAAGTGTTTCTTTCATTTCACGTACTTTCATATCTGAATTCTCCTATACATCACTGTGCAAGCTCGGACCAATCGGTAATTTCACCGGTGTAGATATCCTTCACCTGACTGCTCTTCAATTCGTCGATAGCATTGTCTTTATTAACAATGACCGCTATACCATCCGTTGCAATTACCGTAGATGTAAGGCCAAAGGAGGATTCAGAATCTTTTAATTCACGGGATGCCATACCGATATCACAAAGTCCGTCTCTTGTTGAAGTAACGCCTGTCGTGGAGTCAGACTGCTGTACCTCAATTTCTGCATTCGCATTGACAGCCTTATATGCTTCAGCCAGTTTTTCCATAACCGGTGTTACAGAGGAGGAACCTGCTACCACAATCTTCCCTTTTGGATTTGTACCCTGATAAGCGTCCAGTCCATCCAGCGGAATATATCCTTCAGCTTCTACGACCTTCTGTCCATCGCTGCTTAAGATATAATTTACGAATTCCTGCGCGGCTTCACTGATATCATCCTTTGTAACTATATTGAATGGCCTGGTAATCTTATAGGAGCCTGTCTTTACACTGTCGACACTGGCCACAGCTCCGTCAATCTTCAAGGCTTTTACCGTATCGTTCAAGGATCCAAGTGAGATATATCCAATAGAAGAGGCATCACCGGCCACTGTAGTCATCATAACCGATGTATTATTCGTAATCTGAGCCTCCTCAGACGTCATGTCTACCTTCTCACCATTTTGTTCCTCTTCAATACCGAACAATTCGATAAACGCACCTCTTGTTCCGGAACCATCTTCACGGGAAATCAGGTTAATCGCAGCACTATCCTTTGAATCACTCTTTTTACTGTTGCTGCTTCCACAGCCTGCGGCCATCACAGCCGCCATTGTTACCGCTATTGCCGCTGCTATTCTTTTTCTCTTCATAATGTTCTCCTCTTGCTATCATTTTTACACATAAATCAATTCTTTATGCACATTCATCATAGCAAGGC
>CAMKHH010000319.1 GCA_946412445.1 uncultured Eubacterium sp. | reverse complement strand
ATTCATGCTTTTTCATGCAAGCATGAAACGCATAAACTTTTGACCCTGGTATCATAATATTTTAATTTACCATCCCGCCAAAATCTAATATAATAAACTATAGAAGCCTTTGTCCCACTAAAAATGAAGGGAGATGTCCATATGGGAGCTTTTGAAAAAGTGAATTCCGGTATGCCGGGTCTTGATGATATGCTGCACTACATTCGGCTGGGCGATAATGTTGTCTGGCAGGTTTCCTCTCTGGAGGACTACATGTTGTTCACAGAACCGTATGCCCGGCAGGCTGTGGAAGAGGACCGCAACGTAATCTATATCCGCTTTGCCGCACACCCTCCTGTTTTGAAAGATTTGTCCGGCATAAAAGTGTATGAGCTAGACGCCTCTGTCGGTTTTGAAAATTTCACGATCTATGTCCACAACATCATTACCCAAGAAGGAAAGGGAGCCATCTATTTCTTTGATTCCCTCTCTGACCTCCAGGTGGCCTGGTCCACCGACCTGATGATGGGGAATTTCTTTTGTGTGACCTGTCCCTATCTGTTTGAGCTGAATACAATTGCACACTTTCCGGTCCTTCGGTCACATCACAGCTTTGCAGCCCTCGCCAGGATCCGGGAAACAACCCAGCTTCTTCTGGACGTGTATTCTGATGAAAGCGTGCGTTATCTGCATCCGATTAAAGTCTGGAACCGGTATTCTCCCGAAATGTTCCTTCCTCACCGTATGGAGAAGGACGGTACCTTCTTCGTTCTGACAGATGGGGTCGATATGAGTGCCTTCTATTCTCTTTTGCACACACAGAGTACCTTCCAGGGAAAACAGGATCTGGACAGTTATGAGCGTTTTTTTCAGGAAGCCATGGACAGTTATTTAAGCAGCGGTGAATTGAATGAAAAGGTTACGAAAAAGATTGTCTTCAGTATGATGACACGTGATCCTAAGATTTCGGCCCTGATTCTGAAAAATCTGGAACCCGAGGATTACTTTTTTATCAAAGACCGCATGATCGGTACCGGTACAATCGGAGGAAAATCCTGTGGTATGTTGATTGCAAGAAAACTTCTGGAGCTTCATCTTCCGGAATATAAATCCCGCATGGAGCCCCATGACTCCTTCTTTATCGGCACTGATGTATTTTACTCTTATATAGTAAATAACGGTTATTGGAAACTGCGTATCAAACAAAGAAATGAAGATACTTACTTCACCGCAGGTGAACAACTGCAAGAGTCTATGCTGCACGGCAGTTTTCCCGAATCCATACGGGAACAGTTCCGGCGCATGCTCGGATATTTTGGGCAAAGTCCCATCATCGTCCGTTCCAGCAGCTTCTTAGAGGACAGCTTCGGCAGCGCATTTGCTGGAAAATATGAATCTGTTTTCTGTGCAAATGCGGGATCTCCGGCAGAAAATCTGAAAAACTTTGAGAGAGCTGTCAGAAGAGTTTATGCGAGCACCATGGACCGCTCTGCCCTCGAATACCGAAGAAACAGAAACTTAAGCCAAAGTGAAGAGCAGATGGCAATCCTCGTTCAGCGCGTTTCCGGCACACGGTTTGGGGAATATTTTATGCCCTGCGCTGCCGGCACCGGCTTCTCCTATAGCCTTTACCGTTGGAGCAACGATTTGGATCCGGGTGCAGGGATGCTGCGTCTGGTCGCAGGTATGGGAACCAGAGCGGTAGACCGGACCGATGGTGACTATCCCCGTCTTGTGAATCTGGATAAACCGGACCGGACTCCCCTGACGAGTGTGGATCAACGACATCAGTTTTCTCAAAGAAACATGGATGTCATTGTGTTCGCGAAAAACAAGCTGAAAAGCATCGATGCCTACTCGCTTCTATCGAAGCTTCCGGCGTGGTATAGAAAGATTATCGCTGAACATGACTGGGAGGCCGAAAGATACTTTCGCGAACGTGGACAAGCACGGCAGGTACTATTTATCTCCTGCGAAGGCGTTATCAAAAACCAGGACTATATTACCATGATGCAGGATATCTTAAAAACTCTGGAGGAACAATATGGTGTACCGGTAGATATTGAATATACCGTAAACTTTAATAAGAACGGAAATTTTGTGGTAAACCTGCTGCAATGCCGCCCGCTGACGGTCTGGAAGTCGACCGAGTCCATTCCTCTGCCCGATTTAAAAGAAGAAGACACACTCTTCAAGGTTAAAAAATCTTTTATGGGGAATACTGCCGAACAGAAAATTGACCTGGTGGTCTGGATTGATTCCGGTCAATATTACAAATTCCCATATGCCCGTAAGAGTCTGATCGTGCTTGCGATCGATCAGATTAATTCCTATTATAAGGGAACCGGAAAGAGAATTTTGCTTGCTGTCCCGGGCCGGATCGGCACCTCCTCACCGGATCTCGGAATCCCGGTAAGTTTCTCGAACATATCAAACTTTCATGTTATTTGCGAATATTCCGATGGCAGGACGGGATATATGCCGGAACTCTCCTATGGCAGTCATATGTTTCAGGATCTGGTGGAATCTGACATCTTTTACACTGCTATTTTTGAAAATGAAAACACAGTAATATTTAACAAAGAATTTTGGGATGGAAAAGACAGTATTTTCTCTGAGATTTGTCCGGAATTTGAAGAGCTTAAGGATATTATCAGCGTATACGAGACAAATGCACTGTCACTCTATGCCGACCTTAAAGGGCAGACTGCGCTATGCGGTACTGTTCATCAATAAAGTATGAAAGAAGCACGTTCCGAACGTAGGGACGTGCTTCTATCTTACATTCTCCGCCACAAAGCGGTCCGCATTTCCAAAAAATATTTTTTCCAGCAGTTTTTCCGAGAACCCTTCCTTTGTAAGTATCTCTTTTATATGAGGGATTGACTGAACGC
>CAMKHH010000318.1 GCA_946412445.1 uncultured Eubacterium sp. | reverse complement strand
GTTGCCGGAAGTCCGATGCCTTTGATTCAGGTTCAGGCAGGTACGAATAATCTGGAGGATGGATCCGGAGACGCGGCGAAGCAGCCGATTGCGGAAGGCCTCAGGATTACAAGTGATACTCCCGGGTGGCAGGTGAATGAGCATGGATGGTGGTATGCTGCGGATGCTCAAAGTATGTATAGAAATGGATGGCTGACAATTGATGAACAGAAGTATCATTTTGGCAGTGATGGATACATGGATACAGGCTGGACAGCTATCGGAGGTGATGGGTATTATTTCAATGACAACGGAACCTATGATCCCGGCAGGGATAAAGAAAAAGTTATTGCGATGACATTTGATGACGGGCCGGGGCCATATACGAACACCTTACTTGACGTACTGGAACAGAATGATGCGAAGGCAACTTTTTTCATGCAGGGGATTAATGTAGAACGTTATGGTGCTGATACAATTCCAAGAATGGTACAGTTAGGATGTATGCTTGGAAACCATTCCTATAATCATCCGAACCTGAAGGCGGCAGGTGCGGAAGTGGCGCAGCAGCAGTTCGACCAGACGGATCAGCTGATTGCGCAGTATAATAATGGCACAGGTGCAGAGGCGATTCGTTTTCCTTTTGGGGAATATACCAAAGAACTTGCTGAGGCTACTGGCAGATCCTGCTGGTTTTGGAACCTGGACACACGGGATTGGGAGACAAAGAATGTTGATTCCGATATAGCAGCCGTTTTGGATCATGCAGGCGGCGGTGATATCATCTTGATGCATGATATTCATGAAGCTTCTGTGACTGCCTGTCAGACGATTATACCGGAGCTTAAGAACCGGGGATTTGAGTTGGTAACTGTAAAAGAGCTGGCGGCTTCCAGAGGATATGAAACCGAACCAGGTGTTACATATTTTGGATTCACTGATAAAAACCTGGAAAATGATACCGCTACAGATAAAAACCGATAAAGAGACAGGGCCGCGTTAAAGTGTGTTATGACGCAGCCCTGTTTTTTATTTCAAATTTGAACGTTTTCTCAGTTTGGAGTCTAAAATCCGTTTCCTGATACGAAGATTCTTTGGCGTAACCTCCAGTAATTCATCATTATCGATGAATTCGAGTGCCTGCTCGAGAGAAAGCACCTTGGGAGGAGTCAGCTTCAATGCCTCGTCTGCGGAGGAAGAGCGGGTATTGGTCAGATGTTTTGTCTTGCAGATATTCAGCTCGATGTCCTCAGCCTTGCCGTTCTGCCCGATTACCATACCGCTGTATACCTTCTCTCCGGCGCCTATGAACAATGTCCCACGATCCTGAGCGGAAAACAGACCATATGTTACGGATTCACCACTTTCAAAAGCGATCAGAGAGCCTTGTTTACGAAACTTGATTTCTCCCTTATAAGGGGCATAATCATCAAAGGAAGTATTTAAAATTCCCTGACCCTTTGTCATAGTCATAAAATCCCCGCGGAATCCAATCAATCCCCGGGCAGGTATCTCGAATTCAAGACGGGTGTTGCCATCGCTGGTGGGACTCATGCCCTGTAGCTCGCCTTTACGCTCACTTAAGCGCTGAATCACAGAACCGGAAAACTCTTCAGGAACATCGACATAAGCGATTTCCATAGGCTCCAGCCTATGTCCCCTTTCATCAGTATGATAAAGAACCTCTGCCTTACTGACGGCAAACTCGTAACCCTCACGGCGCATATTTTCAATCAGTACGGAAAGATGCAGTTCTCCACGTCCGGAAACCTTAAAGCAATCAGGAGAGTCCGTATCTTCAACGCGAAGGCTGACATCTGTGTTTAATTCACGGTAAAGCCTGTCGCGCAAGTGACGCGAAGTGATAAACTTACCTTCCTGACCGGCCATAGGGGAGTCATTGACCATAAAGTTCATAGCGATGGTTGGTTCGGAAATTTTCTGAAAGGGTATGGATTCCGGATTCGAGGGGTCACACAAGGTATCCCCGATATGGATTTCAGAAATTCCGGAGATAGCAACGATAGAACCGATTGTGGCTTCCGTAACCTCTACCTTATTCAGCCCGTCAAACTCATAGAGTTTACTGATTTTCACTTTTTTCTTTTTATCAGGATCATGGTGGTTCAGGAGCATGATTTCCTGGTTCACTGCAATCTTGCCGTTGTCCACCTTACCCACACCGATACGTCCCACATATTCATTGTAATCAATGGTACTGATCAGAACCTGGGTACCTTTTTCAGGATCCCCTTCAGGCGCCGGTATATAATCCATAATTGTCTCGAACAAGGGCGTCATGTCCTTTGGCTCATCCTCCAGATTCGACACTGCGTATCCGGATTTTGCTGAAGCATATAAGAACGGGCAGTCGAGCTGCTCATCGGAGGCATCCAGATCCATCAAAAGCTCCAGAACCTCATCTACGACCTCCTCTGGGCGTGCTTCCGGTCTGTCAATCTTATTGATGCAGACAATCACCCTTAAGTTTAAGTCCAGGGCTTTCTGAAGAACAAATTTTGTCTGGGGCATAGCGCCTTCGAAAGCATCCACCAGGAGGATTACTCCGTTTACCATCTTCAGTACACGTTCAACTTCGCCTCCAAAATCCGCATGTCCCGGTGTATCAATAATATTAATTTTGGTTTTCTTGTAATATACAGCCGTGTTTTTGGACAATATGGTAATACCGCGCTCACGCTCGATATCATTGGAGTCCATCACACGTTCCTGAACTTCCTGATTTGCCCGGAATACACCGCTTTGTTTCAGAAGCTCATCCACCAGGGTGGTTTTGCCGTGGTCTACGTGGGCAATAATCGCAACATTTCTTACATCATTTCTTTGGATTTTCATTAACAATTTTCCTTCTTTTCTAAACTGACATATAAAAGG
>CAMKHH010000317.1 GCA_946412445.1 uncultured Eubacterium sp. | reverse complement strand
GTGCATATACTGGACGGGAGGATTCCGCATTGCCTGCTGCTTGAGTTCTTTACGAATAAAGGAATCGGAACTGCAATTCTGGGAGAAGAGGAGGAGCATTATTACCATGGAAATGAATAAATATATCGAACAGACCGAAGCAAATGTACTGCATACATACAACCGTTTTCCACTTGTGCTGGAAAAAGGAAAGGGTGTATATCTGTACGATACAAACGGAAAGGAATATCTGGACTTCGCGGCAGGGATTGCGGTATTTGCACTTGGATATGGGAATGAAACCTATAATCACGCACTGAAAGATCAGATTGACCAGTTAATTCACACCTCAAACCTATATTACAATATCCCTATGGCAGAAGCATCTGAAAAGCTGGTTAAGGTGTCCGGGATGGACAAAGTATTCTTTACAAACAGTGGGACGGAGGCTGTCGAGGGGGCAATTAAGGTGGCCCGAAAATATGCCTGGCTAAAGGATGGAAGAACTGACCATGAAATCATAGCCATGAAGCACTCTTTTCATGGTAGAAGCTTAGGTGCCCTTTCTGTAACCGGGAACAGCCATTATCAGGAACCTTTCAAGCCGTTGATCGGCGGCATCCGCTTTGCAGATTTTAATAATCTGGAAAGTGTGAAAGCCGAAATCACGGATAAAACATGTGCAGTCATTCTGGAAACTGTACAGGGTGAAGGAGGCATCTATCCGGCCGATAAAGAATTCCTGGAAGGTGTCAGAGCACTGTGCGATGCGCATGACATGCTGCTCATCCTTGACGAAATCCAGTGCGGTATGGGACGCACCGGACACATGTTTGCATGGCAGGAGTATGGTGTTAAGCCCGATGTGATGACCAGTGCAAAAGCACTTGGCTGTGGTGTTCCGGTGGGGGCTTTTGTACTTAATAATAAAACAGCGGAAAATTCTCTGGTGCCTGGAGATCACGGAACAACTTATGGAGGAAATCCTCTTGCATGCCGAGCGGTGAGCACGGTGCTTGATATATTTGAAGAAGAGCATGTGGCCTTGCACGTACAGAAAACTACTCCTTATCTGGAAAAGAAGCTGGATGAAATTGTGACTGAATTTGATTGTGTGAAAGCACGCCGTGGAAAAGGCTTTATGCAGGGGCTGGTCATTAAAGGAAAACCAGTTGGAGAAGTAGTGAACAAAGCCATGGAAAACGGTCTTCTGGTTATCAGTGCAGGCAGCGATGTTCTGAGACTTGTGCCCCCACTGATAATCACGGAGACAGATATTGATAACATGATCGAAAAGCTGAAAAAGTGCCTGTAAATCCATAGACAGAAATGTATAAGTGTCAGGAATAATTTCCCATCCGATGGACATCCTAAGAAAAACAGGGCTGCAATTCAAGTTGTGGCCGGAAGGAAGAGTACATTATGATGGGAATTTTGATTGCGCTGTTATCCGGAGCGCTGATGAGCATTCAGGGTGTTTTCAATACGGATGTGACAAAGCAGACGAGCCTTTGGGTATCCACTGGATGGGTGCAGCTGTCTGCTTTTATTGTCTGTGTCCTGGCATGGTTTATGACAGGCCGCGAAAGCGTCACGGCTCTTTTTAGTGTGGAGCATAAGTATAGTCTGCTGGGAGGAGTGATCGGTGCGTTTATCACAATCACCGTAATTAAGAGCATGGGTACGTTGGGCCCCGCAAAATCAGTGATGCTGATTGTAATTGCACAGCTGATTGTGGCGTATGTGATAGAATTACTGGGAATATTCGGTGTAGAGAAGCAGCCACTGGAATGGCGGAAGGTGATTGGAATGCTGGTGGCTATCGGTGGTGTTATCTTGTTTAAGTGGGAATGAACTTTTCACTGTTTGACTTTTTTTGCTGTTCGACTTGTAATTGCCGGAGAAATTCGTTACAATATCAATAGTTATGCAGGCAAGGGACCCTTATTGCAAAATGCATAAGGAGCATGCATATGAATATCATAAAAAAATTTTTGTCAGCATTAAGTATAACGCTGAGCGTCGTGATGTCTGCCGGATGCGGACAAGGTGATGCAATATATGAAGTGCAGGATGTCTCGGCAGCAGGCATCTCTGGTGAATCAGGTAAAAACAGTGAGGAGGAGGCCGGCCGGGAATCGCAGGATCCGCCTCCTGATGCAGGAGCAGACACAGGATCACCGGAGGATGAGAAGCCGCAGCTTCTCTATGTCTATGTCTGCGGAGCGATAGTAAATCCAGGTGTATATGACCTTCCGGAAGGAAGCCGTGTCTATGAACTGATCAGGGCAGCAGGAGGACTTTTGGAGGATGCAGATGACAGAACACTGAATCAGGCCGAAAAGCTCATCGATGGGATGCAGATTACCGTATATACGAAAGAAGAAGCGGCAGACATGCCGGATCCTTCTTCCGGGATTTCCCCTTCAGACAAAAGTATAAGTGAGGCGGGGAGCCAGAAGGTGAATCTGAATACGGCCGATGCGGACCGGCTTACCACATTATCGGGAATCGGGGAGGCCAGAGCAAAGGCAATTATTGCTTACCGGGAGCAAAATGGCGGATTTCAATGTATTGAGGACATCATGAAGATTGAAGGCATTAAGGAGAAACTCTTTGAGAAGATTAAAGAACAGATAGAAGTATAGATAGAGGTTGGAGGCTATTATGGCGAAGAGAGTACTGGTTGTTGATGATGAAAAGCTTATAGTAAAGGGGATCCGTTTCAGTCTGGAGCAGGAGGGCATGGAGGTATCCTGTGCATATGACGGGGAAGAAGCTCTGAATATGGCTAAGGAGAATGAATATGATATTATTTTGCTGGATATCATGCTTCCCAGGATGAATGGCCTGGAGGTATGCCAGCAGATCCGCGAGTTTTCCAGTGTGCCGATT
>CAMKHH010000316.1 GCA_946412445.1 uncultured Eubacterium sp. | reverse complement strand
AAATAAATATTATATAATTATGGGCAGACAGGATATTACCATACCCGCCAGCACCACCCCCCACTCCGTCATAAGCCCATCCCGAAAAGCCATCAGCCCTACAGGTATTGTCCGCATCTTAGAGCTGTCTACAAAAATCGTAGCAAATAAAAACTCATTCCATGAGTAGTATGCCGTCATAATAACCACCGTAGAAATGATAGGTTTGGAAAGGGGCAGATAAATATTCCTGTAAATCTGCATAAGTGTGGCGCCGTCAATGATGGCCGCCTCTTCTATCTCCTTGGATATACCAATAAAGAAAGAACGGACCAGCATGATGGATACGGGCAGACGAAAAGCAATATAAGGAAAAATCATCGCCAACAACGTATTCTTCAGCTTTAATGTTTTTAACAGCATAAACAGAGGGAGCAAGCATACCTGAGGAGATAACAAAAGGCCACACATGCAAAAAAGAAAAACAAAATTTGATAACCTCCCCTTTAGCTGACAGACTCCGAAAGCAGCAAAGGTGGACAAGAATACTACGCCCACCAAAGTACACATAGTAACCAGTGCACTATTCAGAAAATATTGCGAAATCCCCTTGTCCCATGCTGTTGTATAATTTTCTATATGCCAGACCTCCGGTAATCCCCACACATTACCATAGATTCCAGCGTAATCCTTAAAAGAGGACATAAGTATCCAGAACAGGGGATATAATATAAGCACAGCCAGCAGAAGCAGGATGAGCAGCCACAACATCTCCCCTGGTCCAAATCTTTCTCTTTTTCTTAGCCTTTTTCTTTTCATGCGTGTTCCTCCTTGTCTTTCCCATATGTGAAGAACTGTACCGAGGACAGTACTGCCGTGATGACGAAAATCAGCATAGCGATTGCAGAAGCATACCCCATATGATTCTTAATGAATCCGCTCTGATACATATGCAAGGATAATACCATCGTGGATGTACCCGGACCACCACCCGTCAAGATATAAGGTTCATTAAATACGGTAAAAGCGCCCACCACCGTAAGAATCATGGTCACAAAAAACATCTGCCTGACCTGTGGAACCGTTATACACAGGAAACGTCTTACCTTTCCCGCTCCATCAACCTCTGCGGCTTCATATAACACCGTCGGGATTTTCTGGATGGCTACGATGAATAGCATGGTAACATACCCGGTACTTTGCCATTGTGACACCGCTATGACAGCATACATAGCTGTTTTTTTGCTGCCAAGCCAAATCCGGGCGAAATCTCCCAGACCAACCATGTTTAAAAAGCTGTTCAAAAGACCCATCTGAGGATTGTATATAAAATCAAAAAGCAGGCATACAACCGTCATGGAAATTACAGTGGGAATAAAGTAAATACTGCGTAAAACAGGTGCTGCCTTACGAAAAACTTTATCCTCCAGAACTGCCGCAAGGATCAAACCCAACCCAACCTGGATTATAATTGATATAACTGCATAGAGGATGTTATTTTTAATACTGGACAAGATGATTTTATCGTTCAGCAATTGTCTATAATTAGAAAAACCTACCCATTTTCTCGTTACATCGGATAGTGAAAAAGATTGGAAACTGTAAATGACATTCTTGAACAACGGATAATAAATGAAGATTCCAAGGAACATCATTGCTGGCAGGACAAAGGCAAGAGCCTGTAAATTTCTTTTTTTCTCTCTTTTCAAATTAACACCTTCCTATCCATTTTGGAAATAAGAGGCCGACTCCGGCCCCTTATCTCCAATCCCTATTTATGCAAGGCGGATGCCGCCTCTTTTACTTGTTCCATAACGCTTTCCGGTGTTTCATCGCCTATAGCGATAGCTTGGGCGCCCTGTCCATATACGGTATAAACAGATGGATCACAGGCATTATCAAACCATGGAACCAGTGTTGTGGCTGACTGAATGATATCCATTGCTTCTATCTGAGCCGGTAAAGCATTTGTTTCATCCACGGCTCCGGTTACACTTGAAATGTCTCCGGCCTTTGTAGTCACTTCTCCACCTTTTTTGCTTACAAGCCACTCCAAAAACTTCACGCATTCCTCCGGATTCTTTGCCTTATTACTTATCATAAATCCCTCCGGTGCTCCCGTAAGTCCTTTTGCATCTCCTTTTCCCTCCTCAAAACTCGGGAAATTGAAGAATCCATATTCAAATCCTTCTGGTAATGCCTTTTCAAGCATAGGGATTTCTGCAAACTGCAGGTACATAATTGGAGCTTCTCCTGTAGCAAAGTATGTATTTCTAGCCGTTTCATGATCAATTGCCGCACTGGTCTCACCCATATAAGCGGTAAGCTGCTGCCATTTCTTTAGTACTTCCACATATGCGCTTTCCGTGAATTCACCCGTTGCCGCTTCATAATCTTTAGCAAGTACTTCCGGATCTACCATCCTCTGATTCATAGTTCCCAGATAGTGAAGAATCGCCCAGTTATCTGACAGTCCTTCTATGATTGGTGTTTCATATCCTGCCTCCTTCAGCTTATCCAGTACAGATATGAATTCCGTCCAGGTTTCCGGTATACTTATATCATTTTCTCTAAAAATAGCCTTGTTGTAGTAAAACACTTTCCCATCCTGCGACCAGGGGACAGCATAAATCTTACCGTCAAAGGTAAAACGATCCACGCTGGCCTGTGCAATCTGGGAAGACCACTCCTTATCCTGTTCGTAAATATCGTTTAATTCCATGACATTTCCTGAAGCAATCATCTCCTGTGCAAAGGTTCCCGACCATGAGGAAAAAATATCCGGAATATCATCTGTAGCTACTACCATCCGAATTTTTTCCTTGTACTGGTCATTTAAAATACTATCCATCTTTATTACTACGTCAGGATTTTCATCCATATATTCTTCCACCAATTC
>CAMKHH010000315.1 GCA_946412445.1 uncultured Eubacterium sp. | reverse complement strand
CAACCTCACCGCTAATTACCGCCTGAGGATCAGAGAGGGAAGCCGAAACAACATAAATAAGCGGATATAAAATGACAGCAAACACAAGTGTCAGGAAAACATAATTTGCAAGTGTAAATGTCTTGTCTCCTGCACTCATATTCCGGAAATTATTTTTTTTCATTTTCCCTCCTTACCACAGACTTGTTTCTGTTACTTTTTTGCAGACCTGATTCACAATAACCAGCAATGCAAAGGAGACCAGTGACTGGAACAGACCTGCCGCAGTTGAATATCCAAAATTAGAATTTACCACACCAACCTTATATACAAAGGTTGAAATAACCTCTGATACAGATGCATTCATTGAGTTTTGCATTAAATAGATCTTATCCATTCCAATACTCATAATATTCCCACAGCTGAAGATCAGCATGATAATAATTGTAGGCATTATAGACGGAAGATCAACATGCCAAATACGTTGTAGTCTGCTTGCTCCATCTACAATTGCAGCCTCTTCCAGTTCCGGCGAAACCCCGGCAAGAGCAGCCACATAGATGATTGAAGAATATCCCGCCGTCTGCCATACCCCACTCCACACATACAGTGACCGAAAGATATCGGGATTACCAAAGAAATTCACAGCGTCAATTCCGATTTTTCCCAGCAATTCATTGAATATGCCACTTCTAAGATCCATCATCTGCATCATCATACCTATGAGAACGACAACAGAGATAAAATACGGGGCATATGTAACCATCTGTACTGTTTTCTTAAACCATTTACAACGCATTTCATTGATTCCTATTGCGAGAATGATGGGCACCGGAAATGTAAGGAGCGTATATATACCCAAAATCAAGGTGTTTTTTATAACCAGCAAACTGTTTGTAGATGTAAGAAACTGTTTAAAATACTTGAGTCCTACCCAGTCACTGCCCAGAATCCCTTTGCGGATGCTGTAATCTTTAAAACCGATTATAATTCCACCCATCGGGATATATGCAAATATAATTGCATATATTACAGGCAGTGCAATAATTGCCCAAAACTGCCAATTAGAAGTCTTTCTTTTCTTTTTTTTCATAAAACTTCCTCCAATGGAGGCTCCCCGTTAAGTTATCGGAGAGCCCCAGACTCTAATTACTCATTCCCCGGAGAATGCATCCTGTCATAGGCAGTCTGATATGTTTTCATAAGCTCTGAAAGTCCTGCTTTTTCCAGCGCATCCAAATAATTATCCCACTCTGAATCTATATCTTTCTTTCCAGTCATAAAAGCCACCGCATTCTCATCTATGAGCTTCGAAACTTCCACTGCTGTTGTTGACATGTCTGTGCTTTCCTCATCGGTTACTTTCAATACCTCTATATTGGTTAGATTTGTATTATCACCATAGGGTTCGTACAATTCCTTTGTCGCATCGAACAGAAGTTTTTCCAGACCGCCTGAAGAATATGGATCAATATCCTCATCCATTGCCTGACCCATTCGAAAAGCCCGGGGAGCAACACGGATTCCAACATCCTGCCAGTCATGATTTTGAGTTTCTGCCGTATATAGATTCAAAACTTCGTAAAGTGCCGGGTTTCCATCCATACCAATTTTTCCTTCCGGATTTAGTGTCCAGTCTTTTCCCTCATCCGGACCGAACTGCGAAGATAGATCACCCGTCTCACTATAGAAGAAATCTGCCCAGCGTAAAGCTGCTGCTGGATCTTTACAATTGTCTGTGATACATACACCACCTGAACTTAATCCGGAATTACGTTCCCTCCAGACCGTCTGCGTTCCGTCAGGTCCTTTAATCGGTGCCATTGCCACATAATGTCTGTAAAGTTCATTATTTGAATCAGAATCAATGCAATCAGATATTGTTCCGTCTGTGAAAAACAAGACAGGTTCATCGGGCTGATTAACCAGAGTTTTCATCTGCTCGCCGGTCTGCGTGAAATCTCCTTCGTATATTGCCCCTATATCATAAAGTTGTTTAATAAATTTCAGGCCTTCCTTATATTCATCTGTAATGGCAACATTCTCAATTTTATTTGTATCCATGTTCAAAGCTGCAAAATCTCTGACTGTAAATGCTGCCGATTTACTTGGTATGTAGGTATATGCACCCATAAGCCAATCCTGCATACGGGAAAACCACCCTTGTTCTGCCCCTGCGACAGCAATCCCATCCGGCTTATACTCCAGGAATTTTTTACAGACATCCAGAAACTCATCGGTGGTAGTTGGTACATCAACACCCATTTCATCCAGATAATGCTTGTTCACCCACATTTTTCTTCCATAACTGCAATGATAGCAGTCATTTACTTCAGCAAGTGAGTAAATTTTTCCGTCTGTCTCCCGCGTGATGTCCATATCATAATCCTTCATAACCCGCAGATAGTTCGGCACATTTTCCTCATTGATATAATCATCCAGTGGAATAATAATCCCTTCCTTTACACCATACTTTGCTATATCCGGGGAAACTCCCAAAATGATATCCGGGTAATCATCAGACTGGAGAATCATATTCAACTTATCCGACCAGTCATCACGCCCTCCTGTGACGAATTCCATCTTGATACCGGTCTTCTCCTCCATGAATTTTGTAAAATCATTTGTGGCGAAATCCTCGACATTGGGCATACTCATCATGAATATAGACATATTGAGTGTTCCGTCTTTTACGATTGGATAAGTTCCTGCCTCGTTTAATTCCACCTTTGTCTCGTTGTCATCTTTTTTTGATCCGCAGCCTGCCAGCAAAGAAACCGCCATTACAGCAGACAATCCTGCTGCGAATACCTTCCTGTAAATCTTTCCCATAAAATAAAAACCCTCCTTAATTTTGTGTGCATCTTTTACATATTTTATTGTCTTTTACAAATTAATTTGTGGCTTTATTATATAT
>CAMKHH010000314.1 GCA_946412445.1 uncultured Eubacterium sp. | reverse complement strand
ATTGCGCTGTCATGCAATCCGAATATTATGGTAGCGGACGAGCCGACCACAGCCCTCGATGTAACGATACAGGCACAAATTTTAAAGCTTCTCAAAGATATTCAGAAATCGAATCATTCCTCTATTATCATGATTACACATGATCTGGGTGTTGTTGCCGGCATGGCTGATCGTATAGCCGTTATGTATGCGGGAGAAATAGTTGAAGAGGGATCGGTGAGGGATATTTTTAAAAATCCTCAGCATCCTTATACTTATGCTCTGCTAAATGCGGTTCCCAACCCTGAGCTGGAGAATAAGGCAGAATTGCACGTAATTAAGGGAACACCTCCTGATTTAATTTCACCGCCGAAAGGTTGTGCATTTGCACCACGATGTAAATGCTGTATGCAAGTTTGTCAGGAATATGAACCGGAGAGAACAGAAATATCGGTTGGGCATGTCGCGAGGTGCTGGCTTCAGGATCCGATGGCTAAAAAGATTTATAAATTTGACGATGCAAGGAGTGTGATGATGGAATGAACACGGAAACAAGAGAGCCGCTTATAAAAGTCACCCATTTGAAAAAATACTTTCCGCTTCAAAGAAAAAAAGTACTTAAAGCCGTCGATGATGTATCATTTGAGATCTATCCAGGAGAAACTATGGGACTGGTAGGTGAGTCGGGATGTGGGAAAACAACGTGCGGAAGAACAATATTAGGCCTGTATCCGGCCACCGGCGGAACCATTCATTATAAAGGCAAGGACATCAGCCAGCTAAAAGATAAAAAAGATCTTCTGAAATTCAAGAAAGATGTACAGATGATCTTTCAGGACCCCTATTCATCATTAAATCCTCGTATGACGGTAGGCGATATTATATCAGAAGGAATGGAAAACCACCATTTACCAGGGGGACATGCCAGAGTACAGGAATTGTTGGAAATGGTTGGATTAAACAAAGAGCATGCGAATCGCTTTCCACATGAGTTTTCTGGTGGTCAGAGGCAGAGAATCGGTATTGCCCGTGCATTAGCTGTCAGTCCCGAATTTATTGTATGCGATGAGCCTATATCTGCACTGGATGTATCCATACAGGCCCAGGTTGTCAATCTCCTGATGCGCCTTCAGGAGGAATTAGGTCTTACATATTTGTTTATTGCCCACGATTTGTCTATGGTTCGTCATATTTCTGATCGTGTAGGGGTTATGTATATGGGTCAATTGGTAGAACTGGCTCCAAGTCAGGAACTCTATGATAAGCCGATACACTTTTATACCCAGGCTCTGCTTTCAGCAATACCAATTCCGGATCCTGATATTGAGAAAACTAAGACGGTTCTTCCACTGGAGGGTGAAGTCGGAAGTCCGATAGACTGCGGACCTGGATGTCGATTTAATGGAAGGTGCAAATATGCGACGGAAACCTGCAGAAGCGTTACACCAGTACTAAAAGAAGTTGAAAAAGGACATTTTGTCGCGTGCCATGTAATAAATGATGCAGAAGATATTGGAGACTGATTTTCAAAAGCAGAAGGATACGTAAGAGTTTCTGCGCTACTTGTATCAATTTCAACTGTTTCTATGTAACCTGTATCTGTCCTTTCGCACCACACCCTGCAAAGATTACTGTAATATAGAATAACGTATTGAAAAATATACTTAGGATGTATATAATTAGTTGAATACAAAGAAACTTTTGATTCCCATACTATATTTTTTGACTTTGCAGGGAATTATTATAGAAAACAAACGCGGAAATAAAGTACACAGGAGGATGGGAATGAGAGAATTTGTAATTTCAGTTAACAGCACTGTTGATTTGCCGAGACACTGGCTTGAGGAGAGGAATGTCCCCATAATTCCTTTAAAATATACAATCGACGGAGAAATGTATACGGACATGTATGGCCTGACCAGCAAAGAGTTTTTTAGAAAACTGCGGCAGGGGCAGATGTCAGTGACATCGCAGGTGAATCCTGAGGAGGCAAAGGCGGCTCTGGAGCCGGCTTTGAGAGAAGGGAAAGATGTACTTCATTTGGGCTTTTCTTCCGGATTGAGTGGCACATATAACAGCATGAGAATTGCGGGGGAAGAGCTGGCAGAAAAGTATCCAGAGGCAAAGCTTATTGTGATTGACACATTGTGCGCCTGCCTTGGGGAAGGGCTCCTCCTCTATAAAGTATTGCAGCTGAGAGAGAAGGGAAAGAACATCAACGAAATTGCAGAGTGGGTGGAAGAGAATAAACTTCATATTTGTCATAATATTACGGTAGATGACTTAAATCATCTGCACCGCGGCGGCAGGGTATCAAAGACTACTGCAGTTGTAGGGACGCTGGTACAGATCAAGCCCATTATTCAGGTCGATAATAAAGGGACACTGCAGGTAGTCCGCAAAGAGCGCGGGCGTAAAAGATCCCTGAATAAGATTATAGATATGGCAGTTGAACAGTCCAAAGGTTGGAGGAACGATATGATTATGGTTACCCACGGCGACTGCCTGGAGGATGCCAAGTACGTGGCAAAGTTGGCGAAAGAGAAACTGGGGGCAGAAGATGTTCTGATTAATAATATAGGCACAGTCATCGGAAGCCATACAGGCCCCGGTGTTGTTGCAATTTTCTTCATGGGGAATGAACGGCAGAGCTAAAATGGAGTTTCTGACCCAAGTTGAAGTATTTTTCAACACTAGTAGGAGGAGCTGATTCATGAAAAAATCTATGAGTTATGGCGCAGGAGTATTACTTCTTCTTTTGATAGTATTCACATCTGCATGCGGAAGAGCAGAACCTGTTAGCGTTGGAACATTTGATGAAGAGGTCTATGAACAGGAGTTTGAATTATATCAACAGCTAGCTGAAAAGTTTGCAGGAAAACAGAAATATGAGATAAAACAAGATCCTGATTATGAGAAATACATAAAC
>CAMKHH010000313.1 GCA_946412445.1 uncultured Eubacterium sp. | reverse complement strand
GCTATACTGATGTAGTAACGCATCCGGATTACCGGGGGTTACTTGTTTAAATATAAGGTGAGGAAGTCAGTAATTATGAAAACACTGTCGAATAAGAATAAAATATTACTGGGAGTGCTTCTGGGTATTGTGCTGGTTATGTTTGGCGTATACCTGGGGGTCAGTTTCTTTTTTCAATCGCACTTTTTTTCCGGAGTCTCCATTAATGGAGCAAATTGTGGCAGAATGTCGGCTGAGCAGGCGAAGGAAGCCATACAAAACCGCGTAAAGGAATACAACCTGACTTTAAAGGAGCGTGGGGGAAATGAAGAAAGCATTAACGGAGAGCAGTTGAATCTCACTTACGTAGATGATCAGGGAGTGGAAAAACTGTTGGAGAAACAGAATGGCTTCATGTGGCTGTTTTCTCTGGGTGCAGATAAAAACTATGAGATGTCAGCCAATATTACTTACGATAAGGATATCATAGATGGAATTCTGGATAATCTGGATTGCTTTCAGAGTGAGAATATAACTGCTCCCGCGGATGCAGCTATACAGGAAACGGATACAGGATATACGATAGCGGCCGAAGTACAGGGGAATACCTTAAAGCGTGAAGATGTGAAGAATGCAGTCATTGACGCTATAGATTCCGGGAAGAAAGAGCTTGATCTGGAAAAACTGGATCTTTATGAAGAACCATCTGTTCTGGGCTCGGATGAGACGCTGAATGCAAATCTTCAGCAGCTTAATACATTGACATCTGCCAATATTGTCTATGATTTCACAGACCGGCAGTATACGGTAGACCGTTCTGTCATAAAGAGCTGGATTGGCAAAGGAGAAGACGGGACTTATAGCCTGGATGATTCGAAGGTAGCAGAGTGGGTCAAGCAGATGGCGGTTGATACGGATACCTTTGGCCTTGCGCGGGAGTTCAAGACCACGTCTGGGAAGACAATTACCCTGCCTTACGGCGGAGATTATGGATGGTGCATCAACAGAGACAAGACGACACAGGCATTGATTGAAGCGGTAAATGCAGGAACTCAGGAGGTAAGGGAGCCTGTTTACCTATATAAGGGTATAGAGCGGTCTTCGAATGATATCGGAGGTACATACGTAGAAATCAGTATCAGTGAACAGAAGATGTGGTGCTATAAGGACGGCAAGCTTCTCGTGGAAACACCTGTAATCACAGGTAATCACACGACAGGCCATGATACACCTTCAGGTCATGTCTGGGCAATCGATGCAAAGAAGAGAGATGCTAATTTCAAGCTATATCCGGTAAAGGTGACCTTCTGGCTGCCATTCAATGGGGATGTAGGGATACATGATGCCAGCTGGCGTACGGCATCTGAGTATACATCTGACCACTATCTTACCGCTGGCTCCCATGGATGTATCAATACTCCGTATGATGCGGCGGAAAAAATCTTTAATACAGTTGGAATTGGATATCCTGTAATCGTATATTATAGTACAGATCAGGTTGTAGGACCGTCACCGACGCAGGAGAATACCATCTAAAGTTGTTTTCAGGAGGAGTTTTTTGTATGAAGATAGTTGTTTTAGCCGGAGGAACCAGTTCAGAGAGGGACGTATCCATTGTTTCCGGCACCAATGTATGTAAAGCTTTGAGGGAAAAAGGGCATCATGCTATACTGGTGGATGTATTCTTTGGAATGGAACGGCTGCCGGAAATCTTGTTTCCGAAAGTTTATGATGTGGAGCGGGCGGCAGAGGACATCAAAAGCCGGAGCGAAAATCTGAAACAGGCCAGAGCAGAGCGCAGAAAATTCTTTGGCCCTCATGTAATTGAGATTTGTCAGGAGGCAGAAGTGGTGTTTCTCGCACTTCATGGGGCGAATGGCGAGGATGGAAAGATACAGGCGGCATTTGATCTTTTCGGTATTCCTTATACAGGTACCGGATACTTAAGCTCTGCTATTGCGATGGATAAGGGAGTTTCTAAGAAGTTTTTTGAAATGTACGGTGTTCCCACACCCAAGGGGATCAATCTGGAGAAAGAAAATTATTCCGGGAATCCGGCCGATTATGGCTTGGATCTGCCTCTGGTGGTAAAGCCTTGCTGCGGAGGCTCCAGTCTGGGTGTATATATAGTAAATGACCAGGCAGAATATGAGGATGCATTGAAAGCAGCATTTTCCTATGAGTCAGAAGTAATTGTAGAGGAATATATAAATGGACGGGAATTTTCTGTGGGTGTGGTAGACGAAAAAGCATACCCGATTATTGAGATTGCACCGATTGAAGGCTTTTATGACTATACGAATAAATATAAGCCGGGTTCAACTGTGGAAACCTGTCCTGCTGATTTAAGCACCGAGCTGTCTCAGAAGATGCAGGAGTATGCAATACTTGGTGCCAGGGCTTTAAACATCGAAGGCTATTGCCGGCTGGATTTTATGATGTTGGAAGATGGCCGTATGTATTGCCTGGAAGCAAATACCCTTCCGGGGATGACACCGACGAGTCTGCTGCCCCAGGAAGCTCAGGCTATTGGAATCGACTATCCGTCTCTTTGCGAGAAGCTGATTCAGATATCGCTGGACAGATATGGAAAGACCCTTTTCTGGTAATGCTATGAGCGGGAAATAACTATATATCTGATAAGCATGGAGAAAAAGTTTATGAAGAATCTGACACTGGAACATATTGCAGCCGCATGTAACGGACAGTACATCGGAGCAAAGACGAGCAGACTTAAGTGTGTAACTGATATTACAACGGACAGCCGTAAGGTAACGTACGGCTGTCTTTTCATACCGATAAAGGGCGAAAGGGCGGACGGACACGACTATATCGGGCAGGTGATGGAGGCCGGCGCACTGTCTGTCCTGTCAGAACAGGATTTGGGTGAGGTGGACTTTCCGTATGTCAAGGTCAGATCCTCCCTTCAGGCAGTGAAAGACATTGCGGAGTAT
>CAMKHH010000312.1 GCA_946412445.1 uncultured Eubacterium sp. | reverse complement strand
CTCGGAAGAATCTACAAGCACTGCATCGGCGGCCTTAAGAAGCGGGGCATTTTTCCGGTTTATATCCTGAAAATCCCTGTCCTTTATATCCTGCTCAATCACATGGATATCCGGATTCATACCTTTCTTCACTAATTCCTGATATCTGCGGCTGGCACGCGTATGAACGCTGGCTGTCAGATAAATCTTGATCTGCGCATCAGGCAGTACTGCCGTACCTATATCTCTTCCATCCATCACGACATTCTGCTGCATGGCCAGATCCTGCTGTAGTTTTGTGAGCTTCTCCCTGACTGCTGTATATCTGGCCACCGCAGAGGCGGCGTTACCTACGTCTTCTCCTCTGATCAGGCCGCTGACATCCTCCTGGTTTAAAACCACCTTCTGTTCTCCATTCTCATATCTGATTGCCACGTGAACAGACTCACAGGCCTCTGTAACCAGCTGAGTGTCTCCGGGGTCAATCTTATTCCTGATCATATAGAGTGCCATAGCGCGATACATGGCTCCTGTATCCACATAAATAAAGGATAATTTCTCTGCTACTTTCTTTGCAATCGTGCTCTTGCCTGCCCCTGCCGGACCGTCTATCGCTATATTAATACTCATAATTCCTCCTGTATTCCCTGTACGGCTGCATATGCTGTTGACCAGGCAATCTGTAAATTGAATCCGCCCGTAAGCGCATCCAGATCCAACACCTCACCGATTACATGCAGATGCCTGATTTTCTTCGATTCCATAGTAGAGGGATTGATCCCCCTGATATCTATGCCTCCCTGTGTAATGATTGCTTCCTCAAATCCCCTGGTTTTTAACAATGTCATGGGAAAGGCTTTAATCAAGGCCACAAATTCCTGTCTTTCTTCTTTTGTAATAACATTAACCTTTTTTTCAGATGGAATCCCGCCAAGCGCAAGCATCACAGGAACTAGTTTTGAAGGAAGCAGACCATGAATCACGTTCTTAAATTGCTTGTTCCTTCCCGCTTCAAAATCCCGCACCAGCCTTTGATCCAGTTGTTCGAATGAAAGAGCCGGTTTTAAGTCTATAAAGGCTTTCAAAGCACCTTGTTCCAGTTTTTTCCCAATATAGGAGCTGGCTTTTAGAACCAGAGGCCCGCTGACACCAAAATGAGTGAATAGCAGTTCACCGAACTCCTCATATAACACCTTCTTGTGATCCAGAATCTTTAAGGACACATTCCGCAGTGAAAGACCCTGAAGCATGGGAATATAGTCTTCCTTCACCACAAGCGGTACTAAAGCCGGACTCAAAGGTTTCACAGGTATTTGAAGCTCCTCTGCAATCCGATAACCATCTCCGTCAGATCCGGTTACCGGATAAGAACAGCCGCCGGCAGCCAGTATCAGATAGTCTCCATAAACCTCGGTATTTCCCGACAGACGGACACCATATGCCTTCTGTTCTTTTACAAGTATTTTCTCTACCCTGGTTTTCAGATGGATTCTGACGCCCAGTTTCTTCATTCTCATCTCCAGGGAACGGATAATATCTGAACTGTG
This sequence comes from uncultured Eubacterium sp., assembly GCA_946412445.1. Taxonomy (GTDB): domain Bacteria; phylum Bacillota; class Clostridia; order Lachnospirales; family Lachnospiraceae; genus Novisyntrophococcus. The sequence goes on along the minus strand of CAMKHH010000312.1, from coordinate 1,410 downwards.
GTCAGAGGATGGAAAGACACGGTTTCCCCGTTCTGTCTTTGTCCGGACTCCCAGACGTTCAAAGAATTCAATTGCAGCTTGATTGGTAAAGCCATAAAATGCACTATAAAGGAACTTGGGATTGGAAACAATATATTGAAAAAACTCCTCTGTTTCACAGGCATTGGTAAAATTGCAGCGGCCCTTTCCGGTAATAAAGAGCTTTCTGCCCAATTTCTCATTTTTTTCAAAAACCTGTACCTTATGACCCGCCTCAGCGGCAAATACTGCTGCTGCCATCCCGGCCGCTCCTCCGCCGATAATAATCACTTCAGCCATCCTCTTCCTCCGGTTTCCTTAAGCGTACCGTTACTTTGTCATCTATATAATTAATTTCGTCATTGCTGTAAACCTGATATTCATCCCATATCTTTTCCATAGTTTCCAATGTATTCATCACTTCATCCTGCTTCTTCATACAGAGTGCTACAATCAGCGCATTAACCACACTTAAAGGTGCCACCAGGGAGTCCACAATAGAGGCCATGTCACTCCGTGCCAGCAGATTACAGGAGGAATACAGATTCATCGGCGAATGGATACTGTCTGTCAAAGTAATTACCTTTGCATTCCTGTTGTTGGCAAATTCCATGGCTTTTAATGTCCGCATGGAGTATCGGGGAAAACTGATACCAATAATCACATCCTTACTGTTGATTCTGATCATCTGCTCAAAAATTTCGCTTGAGCTGCTGGTATGCAGCAAACGCACATCATCGAAAATCAGATTCAGATAAAAGCTTAAGAATTGGGCGAGAGGTGCACAGCTTCTTATTCCCACAACATAGATAGTCTTTGCATGCAAAATTGTGTCCACTGCCAGGCGAAATGAATCCCTGTCTGTCTGTTCCAGTGTCATCTTTATCTTATCTATATCAGAATGAAGGACACTGTCCAGAATCTTCTCCTGGGGGATTCTCCCATAAGTCACTTCCAGTCTCTGGATAGAATTCAATTTGTTCCGGACCAGTTCCTCCAATGCCCTGTGAAATTCAGGAAATCCGTCATATCCCAGCTGCGTTGCAAACCGCACAGTGGTGGATTCACTGACTCCAACTTCTGATCCCAGTTTTGCTGCCGTCATAAAGACCGCTTTATCATAATGATCTGATATAAAATCAGACAGACGCTTTTGCCCTTTGCTTAATGAACCGTACTGCTGATTCAGTCTGTTCAGCAGATTATCTGATTGTTCCATACTGAATTACCTCTATCTTCCGCCCTGGCCGGGCTCCATTCTCATGTTTGTTCGGGTCTCAAATTCATGCTTTTTCATGCAAGCATGAATCGCATGACCTTTTGAGCCTTGTACTTTTCATGCAAGCATGAATCGCATGACCTTTTGACCCTTGTACTTTTTATGATACTACG
>CAMKHH010000311.1 GCA_946412445.1 uncultured Eubacterium sp. | reverse complement strand
ACCTTTACTGTCCACCCGCTCTTTCGTCATATGAACAAACAAGGAATATCGTAACATACTTTTGCATAGAAGAAAAGTCTATTCCGGTTTTTTTCTGGCCTGACGCACATAATCACTTCTGATTTGCAGCCAGTATGTATTGGAATTGTCAATATTACAGAAAAAGTCAAATCCCAACGACTTCAGATAAACATATTTCTGATCATCTTCCGAATAGTCGGTCCAGCTTGCAATATCAGTTCCACCGGGGTAAAGCAGAATATCACTGCCGCCCGTCAAGCTTCCCACACGCTCCTGCCACTTCTGTGCATCGGCCTGAACCCGATCCAGGGTACTGGCATAACTCATGCCGCTATAACCATTGCTTGCAAACTCCCATCCATCATCTTTTAAAGCTTGTATGACTGTCCTGGCGCTTTCAGTTTCAGCTGCAGTATCAAATGTCCCGTAGTTTCCGTAGGCATTCCCTTCTTCTGCACTTTTTCCCAGATCCTCATCGGTACGATATCCTAAAACTCCGTTGTAACCGGTAAGTCCCAGTATTCCCCTTGCATTGTGATAAGCAAAATCGGGATGATTCTCTATAAATGTATCGAGACAGGGAACCACATCATAATCTCCTGTCATTACACTTCCATCCGCCTGCTGATATTCCACAGCGGGCTTTTTGTCTTCCCCTGTCACAATTCTGGATCCGCGCCCGGAAGAGACCATTGAAAACGGATAACTGACATCCTCCTGTGATAATACAAACGGTTTTTTACCCGGCGGAAGCATCAAGGTTCCTTTTTCAAATCGAGCTTCCCCTTTATCGTTTTTATTTTCCTTCACCAAATCCCGAATACTGACCAGTACATATCCATTGTCATACAATTTCTGCAACAGTTGGTTAAATGCCTCCACCGTCATTGTATTTTGATTGGCTGTCTGTACAGACGCATCCTCCGAGGCATTGGCAAGCTCCGGATCCACAATCAGGCTGCGAAAGAAAAAATGCTCCACCTGCTCCACATCATAGGCAGCCATACCCGCCTTATCCTTCTCAAACGCGGTGATTTTGGCTGTTATGTCGGGATCTTTCTCATAATCCTCCAATTTCTTCATGGCTGCAATTGCTCCATCATAATCGTATTGTGCCGCCATCTGCTCCGCCTTGATCAGTGTACTATCTTTTTGCTGCTTTATCTCTTCTTCCCTGCGGGCTTCCTCCTCCTGTCTGGCCACCGCCTGCTGCGCTCTTTTCTTACTCTCTTTATTACAGCTCTTCATACCGAATACAATCCCCACGATCATGCCGATAAAAATCATAACGCACACAATCCGCAGTATGATAGCCTTGCGCCTTCTTCTTCTGCGTTGTTCTTTCAGACGTTTCGCCCTTCGGCGCCTGCGCAGCTTTTCTTCCTCACTGGTAAGCTTTCTATTGTCACTCATGAAATTCAAATTCTCCTTAGGTTTTTAAGTACTGACCCTGGTATCATTTTAACACAGGCTGCGGTAAAAATCCATTTGCCTTTTACTTGAAACAATGATAGAATAATTTAGGTAAAAACAGGAGGTAAAGGTATGAAAGTCTGGCAGATTTTATTAATTATTCTGATTGTGCTTGCTATTGTGATGGTTGTGCTCTACTTTCTCGGAAAAAGGGCTCAGAAAAAGCAGGAAGCCCAGCAGGAACAGATTGAAGCAGCGAAGCAAACAGTCTCTATGTTGATCATAGATAAAAAACGTATGAAGATAAAAGAATCCGGCCTTCCTCAGATGGTGATTGATCAGACCCCAAAGCTGATGCGCCGGGCAAAGCTTCCTATCGTAAAAGCTAAGATTGGCCCCAAAATTATGACTATGGTGGCAGAAGAAAGCATCTATGATTCGATTCCATTAAAGAAAGAGGTAAAGGCAACAATAAGCGGTATCTACATAGTAGGTGTAAAAGGCCTGCGTGGTCCTTTGGAAGTTCCGGCCAAGAAAAAAGGCTTTTGGAAACGTATGATGAGCAAGGCCAGAGGTGAAAATTAAAGCTGATATAAAAAGGCTGTTGTGCAAAGATGTTTTTCTTTGTACAACAGCCTCTTTTATAAACTTGCCATATATCTTGGAGATGCGCATCCTCCCGGTTGCTTTAAGATATCAGACTCTCGTGAACCATCTTCAGGTTTTCATAAGGTGTCATTTTAGGAATTTCACAACCTGCGCTGATAAATCCATGCCCCCCGATTTTATTCATGCAGGTTTTCACGCTATCTTGGACTTTTTCCACACTCCCTTGCATGATATCCACAGTTGGATTCATGTTTCCGCTTACCGCCTGCCCGCTTCCCAATACAGAAACCGCTGTTTCAAGATCCACCATTGAATCAATATCTACAATATCTGCCCCTGTTTTTGATATGTCCTGCAGGAGATGAGTAATCTTGCCGCATATGTGTAACTTCACAATGGCGCCTTCCTCATGAATCGCGTGAATTAATTTCTGCTCATAAGGAAGTGCAAATTCCTGGTACATTTCTCTGCTAATCAGTGATGCACAGGCATCACCTACCCCTATTACATCTGCGCCTGCATGTATCTGGGCTTTGGCACATGCAATCTGCTGTTCCAATATGATTTCTAAAGCCTCCTTTGAAAACTCCGGCTCCGTACACAATAAAACTAACATATCCTGAACGTGGGCCAGGTCTCCAAATTCAGCCAGTGCGCCTTCCACCCATCCTAATACCGGATACTCTTTCCCTAAATTGTCATGAAACAATTCCACCGCACGAATGCGATCCAGCATGCGTACAGAAGCCTCTGGATCCCATCGTTTTAATTTTTTTATATCTTCAGGCTCTTCCAACAGTTTATCTTTACAAATAGGCAGATTATCCTCGGGAAAGGTTAGCGGCACTCCAAAATCATATAGTTCCCGAAAAGGATCAGACATCGTAGATAGGATATCTA
>CAMKHH010000310.1 GCA_946412445.1 uncultured Eubacterium sp. | reverse complement strand
ATAACAGGCTGGCCTCTTTTCCTCCGGGAACTTTTACACCAAAGTTAAAGCCTTTATCTGTTCTGGTAATTCCCATCCTGGTTGGATCACCTTTCAGGATTCTCCAGGGTATCTTTTCCTTTGCCATCGACTCACCCACTCGCCCTTTCATGCCTGTAAAGTAATGTCAAGCTCTACAGGGCAATGATCCGACCCCATGATTTCCGTATGAATCACGGCATCTTCTATCTGGCTTTTTAAGGATTCCGAAACACAGAAATAATCAATTCTCCATCCCGCATTCTTCTCTCTGGCCCTGAACCGATAGGACCACCAGGAATAAATTCCTTCCTGATCCGGATGCAGATATCTGAAGGTATCCACAAATCCATGCTCTAAAAGAAATGTGAATTTCTCTCTTTCTTCATCGGTAAATCCCGCATTTTTCCGATTGGTTTTCGGATTCTTAAGATCGATTTCCTTATGTGCCACATTCAAATCACCACAGAAAATCACAGGCTTTACTTCTTCCAGTTTCTTCAGATAAGCGAGAAATGCTTCCTCCCAGGTCATCCGGTAAGGCAGTCTGGCCAGTTCAGCCTGCGAATTAGGCGTATAAACCGTCACAAGATAAAACTCTTCATATTCGCAGGTAATGACCCTTCCCTCTTTGTCATGCTCCTGGATTCCAATTCCATAAGTCACTTCTATCGGTTCCTTCTTTGAAAATACAGCCGTACCCGAATATCCTTTTTTTTCTGCGTAGTTCCAATATTGATAAAACCCGGGCAGCTCCAGTTCAATCTGCCCTTCCTGAAGCTTACTCTCCTGAATACAGAAGATATCCGCATCCAATTTTTCAAACACATCCACAAAACCCTTTGTGACACATGCTCTCAAGCCATTCACGTTCCATGAAATCATCTTCATACTATTATCCTCTTATCTAGTGTATTCTCTTAACGAAGCATCCATTAAAGTATAACACAATTCACAATATGAGGAAAGCTTTAAAGACTGTTATAATATACCTACTGCATCTGCCCTGCATCTTTTGCAGTGGCTTATCTGCTCTATGTATTGTCCTGCTGTCATTCTGGCTTTGGTAATTTCTTCATCACGAGGTGCAGGCAAATTTGAAAATTTCCCCTGAGGGATCAATGGCATAATGTTCATGACAGATACCTTATGCTCCTTTGCAAAGCATGCAATTTCTTTGATTTCCTGATCATTAATCTGCGGAATCAGCACGGTGTTTAATTTCAAAACCATCCCTGCACGTACAGCTTCATCCAACCCTTTCCTTTGTTTTTTCAAAAAAGTCTTCATCTCTTCTGCTGTCATGCCCGCGTATATTTTCATTGCTGTATCCACACACAACGTATTCAAGGTCAAGGTAATAGTAGAGACGCCACAGTCCACTAATGCGTCCATTCTCTCTTGCAAAAGCAGCCCATTGGTACTTACACACCTTATAAGCTTTGGGAATTTCTCTTTCATCCGCTTAAACGTATAGAAAGTTTCGTCGTTATATAGAGGCTCACCCGGACCGGCAATCCCGGCCACCGTAAGATTGTTTTCAGGAGTATCCTGTTCCTCCACAAAAGCAATGGCCTCTTCCGGAGTCATCAGCCTTGCCGTAACTCCCGGACGACACTGATTGACACAGTGATATTTTCGGTCACAGTAATTACATCTAAGATTACATTGTTTTGCAACAGGAAGATGAATCCGCCCATATTTATGATGAGAGCCATTAAAACATGGATGTGTTTCTAGTCTGGTTGGCAGGAAAGAAATATCTCTTCTACCTCCTCATAGCTTAAATAGGCAGGTATTACTTTCCTTGTGTTGCTCAATATAGCAGCGGAAAGCTTGATAAAAGAGCTGGAAATATCTGATTCCGGGCACATCTCGACAACTGTTTTTCTATGCAGTTCAGCCCTGCTGATTTCATCACTCATCGGAATTTCTCCTATAATCCTGGTTCCAACTTTAGATGCGAATTCAGAAACCATTTCCTTAGAATCCAGGCTGCATCTCCCATTATAAATAATCCCTGCAAGCCGCACGGAACCCTCTTTTGCATATTTTTCTATTCCGATGCATATATTATTAGCCGCATATAATGCCATAAAATCACTTGTTGTAACGAGATACACCTCATCAGCCACCGCCTCCCTTAACGGTGCTGAAAAGCCTCCACAGACGACGTCCCCCAGCACATCGTAAATCACTACATCACGGTCATCCAAGAGGTGTGTCTCATGAATTTTATCCAGTGCAACTACAATCCCTCTCCCTGCACATCCTGTACCGGGACTTGGTCCTCCTGCTTCGATGCAGATAACATTTTTATATCCCAACGTGTACAGACAACTTTCTCTTCCGTTACGTATGATATCCAAGACAGTATCAATTCTTTTTCCTGTCAGATTTCTGGTGGAATCCGCTTTCGGATCACAGCCAACAACAGCAGCTTTTAAACCCTGATATGCAAATGCCGCTGCCAAATTAGACACAATCGTCGATTTTCCAATACCACCTTTACCATAAACACATATTTTCTTCAAGGATACAATCCCCCCTTATCTTTTCGGCAGTGAATGACTGCATGTGTGATATCCTCGACGATATGAAGAATTCCTTTTGCAGCCACATATGGACTGTCAGATATTGAAATCCAATCAAAAACGGGATAAAGATATCGTATCAGCGGAATTCCCATCTGATCTGCAATATCCGCTTCAAAAGAACTCCCAAAAATCAGGGCGGCATCACTTTTGCATGTCTGCGTAATGAAATCATCCATAATAAAATCATCTGAGGGCACTCCAAACGATACTACATCCATTCCAAGCTCCTCTTCTAAAAGCCTACGCAGGCCATATGCTCTTCCCCTCTCGCCGAAAACTGCCACCGGAAGCCCGTAGAAAGCTTTCAGATAAGCATATATTTTCTTTAA
>CAMKHH010000309.1 GCA_946412445.1 uncultured Eubacterium sp. | reverse complement strand
CTATCGCTTCAAATCTCTGGTCTATCTGATCAAATCTTTGGTCTATCTGATCAAATCTCTGATCAAGCTCTACGTGCAGTTCACTGCTAAACTCTTTAAACAGCGTTCTCAGCACTTCTACATCCTTTGCTTCCATGGATAACAGCTCCTCTCTGCCTGCGAAATTGTCCATAAAGTATTTTTCGATTTTCTCTTCTGCCATAAGGGCTCCTCTCTCCCGGAGCCATGACAGTCATAATGTTCCTTAAGTATAACAAGAAACGGTAAGGATTTCAATTGACTATTTTCAGCTTCCCGGAAATCATGTTCAGTTTTAAGTATCGGGAATTGAGACTGAATCGTCCTTGATTATATATTTTCCAGATGTTTAAACACTACCATTTTTCCAAAGAAAAGTCAATCTAAATCCAGCACAAAAAAACATGATTTGCATCCGGCAATAAGCGTTATGGACTCTCCAGACGAGGCTATGATAATCCCCAGCAGATTCGCAAACATCTTTCGTTCCGAATACAGTAGCTTACCCGCCGCAAGTGTCCTGAAATCTTTCCATTTTTCAATAAATAAGTTTGGCCAAAAAGAAAAATCAGACCATGCCGAAGGGATATAATTATCCGAAAAATGCAGGCTAAGCAGTAAAATCACACTGGCTCCCAGAAAACCTGACAGGACGACTCCATATCGAAGCAGATAGGCCAATATCCGCTGCCACTTATACTCCCTGTCCTTATCGCCTGCTACCTTTGCTTTTTTCCAGAAAAGTCTCAGAAGATACACCAGAGAAATCCATGCGGGAATCGAAAAGAGCATTCCTCCGATTCCGGTATAAAGCGGCCCCTCTGATACAGAATCCACTTCATAGGGAAGAAGTGCAGTCAACTGTTGCTTCACTACAGATAAGGGAATACCCGGTGCATCCACCTTCATATATGTATATTCACAGTTTTCCGGTCCCTGAATCAAACATAGCTCCTCACGAATATCTAAGATTCCACGTATCAGATAGGTTTTTCCATCCAGGTACACCGTTTCTCCCAAAATATCATGAGAGGAAAAAAGTGATTCTGCCGTCTTTTTGCTCACCACACATCCATATATATCCTGGCTCTCGGTAAAAGCTCCATACATCAAGCTTTGCGGGACAATCAGATTCATATTTCCTGCGACCTGTATAAGCCCGGCTTGAATCCCCCGATTCAGTACCGGATTTGTAATCTCTAAAGGCTCCTGCGGGCAAAAGAGCGTAATGTCCCTGATTTCCCGTTTTGTATCCGGTGCCGCCTCCTTCCAGTAGCTCTGGATTTCTTCCCTTGTAAATGTAGATTTTTGACTATAGAAGCCTGTCACACCTGAAAATTCCTTCAGGTTTTCATAGCAGCGGATTCCAAATCCAAGTATCAGCCCAACGATGAACAAAAGAAATCCTTTTTTTATTGTTGCAATCAGTCGATCAGTCGTACGCGGTCACCTTCCTTTATATACTTATTACTTTCTGTAATGATTTTTGCATCTTCGGGCAGATGAATCTGTAACGCCGCATTTTCTTCATCCTTACCCAGTAATACCGCCGTCACCCGTACCGCAGTATAGGAGTTACCGAGGATTCCCGGCTTTTTTTCAGCAATCAAAACATATGAATTGCCCTCTGATTCCCTTAATGCTGTGAGAGGGACCATACTGTCATAGCTAGTCTCTATTTTCTTTTTGTATTCATAAGTCAAAGTAGTGCCCCTCCTATAGGTCCCCTTATCAAGCGGTGCGTACCATACAGTCTGAAGTCTATCCTCCTCTTGTTTCTGAACAATACGGTCTATCTTCAGAGGCACTGCTTCCGCATGACCGGAAATCCGTATGGTAACCTCATCCCCCTTTTCAATCTTTCCGATTTTTTCTTCCGGTATCATTCCGTATGCTTCAAGCTCCTCCGTGTAGAGAACCAGCTTCTCATTTCCGGTAGTAATGAATCCTTCTGTTAAATCGGTAGCTGTTGCCATAACTCCCTTCCTATCCGCCTTGACGAGGGCTCCTCCATCTTTGATAGAAATTAACTTTGTAAGTTCATCATTCAAGCCATCCAGATCCAGCTGCATTTCCTGAAGGGACAAATCATTCTCCCTTTTTTTGTTCATTTCGTCTTTTTGTATCTGGGCCTCCTGCTGTTCTGCGAGATGATAGCTCCTGATGGACTGCTGATAGGCGGAGTTTGCTATATCCATCGTCTCTTCCCTGGCATCTATCTGTGCCTGTAATTCATCTTTTTTCTGCCGGGCTTCCTGCTCCTCTTCTTCATTTCCATCCGGATGTCCATCAGCATAGACCTGGAACGCATCGACAGCCTTCTGGTAATTCTGCTGTGTCTGTACATATGCATCCCTGGCGGCATCCATATCTATCTCTGCCTCAGCGGTCAAAGGAAGTCTGGACGCACCTTCTCCTTCTATCCGCTTCTGCTCAAGCTGTAACTGGACCTTCTCAATCTCTCTTTGCTTCTTTAAAACCTGCTCATCGAGATAGGAAACATCCAGCGATACCAAAGGTGCTCCAACCTCAACCTCCGTTCCCGGCTGTGCCAGGATATCTAAAATTCTCTGGTTTTCCGGTACCGATATCGTATCTTGACTCTGAGAGACAATCTCTCCTGTGCCTTCAAATTTCTCCGTTAGTTCACCCTTTTTCTCATGCATCGTCTTCACTTTTGGCACGGTTATAGAGTCCGCGCCCCTCGCCATGAACGTACATCCTGTCATAATTATAAAAAAGGCAATGATCATTTTCAATAACTTTTCTTTCACTGTTCCTTCACCTATTCTTTCAATCCCGATGCCACGATACCCTGCTGCAGATATTCCTGTCCCCATAAAAATCCTAAAATAGCCGGAATCATCATCACGACCGAGGCAACAAAGGAAACACTGACCTGATCCGTCGTAATCTCCGGTAAATAT
>CAMKHH010000308.1 GCA_946412445.1 uncultured Eubacterium sp. | reverse complement strand
GTCCTGAACATCCCCCTAACCTTCTTTACGATGGTCTGCTTTGCAGTTATCGTATTTATCATCTATTATAACAGCAAAACTTCTAAAATATTTTATGGTAAGCGGCAGAAATATGCCGCTGATTTGAATGGTTTTGTAAAAGAAATGATGGAAGGGCAAAAGGTTGAAAAGGTATTCGGGCATGAGGAAAAGAACTTAAAAGACTTTCGGATACTCAACAATCATTTACGAATTGCATCTACAAAGGCTTTTTCATACTCTGGCGTCATGGTCCCCATGGTGGTCAGCATTGGGTTCATCAACTACACATTTACTGCAAGTGCCGGGGGCTTCATGGTGATAAAGGGCCTGCTGGATATAGGTACACTGGCCTCTTATCTGATTTTTGTAAGACAATTTTCCGTGCCTGTCAATCAGTTTACACAACAGATTAACCTCTTTCTCTCCGCTGTATCAGGCACCGAAAGAATTTTTCATATTATGGATATGGAACCGGAAATTGACGAAGGTACAGTTTCCCTTACCCATCCAATAGGTGATGTCCGTTTTCAGGACGTGATTTTTGGATATAATGCAAAAAAGCGAATTTTAAACAAGATTACACTCTATGCCAAGCCTGGTCAGAAAATTGCATTTGTCGGCTCTACCGGAGCAGGTAAAACCACAATTATCAATCTGATCAACCGGTTTTATGAGATACAGAACGGTAAGATCACCTATGACGGAATTGATATCAAAAATATAAGAAAACAGGATTTACGGAAATCTCTGTCTCTTGTATTACAGGACACACATCTGTTCACCGGTACCATCTTTGATAATATCCGGTATGGAAACCTGAATGCCACAGACGAAGAGGTTATAGCCGCTGCAAAACTCTCCAATGCGGATTCCTTTATCCGGAGGCTTCCGATGGGATATGATACGGTATTAGTAAATGACGGAGATAACCTTTCCCTTGGACAGAGGCAGCTCCTGTCCATAGCCAGGGCTGCTCTGTCCAATCCCCCCGTATTGATTCTGGATGAAGCAACAAGCTCCATCGATACACGTACCGAGGAGCTTGTTGAGGCTGGTATGGATGCTATCATGGAAAATAAAACAGTATTTGTGATTGCTCACAGACTTTCTACTGTCCGCAATGCCAATGTAATACTGGTCCTGGATCAGGGTGCCGTTGTGGAACGGGGAAGTCATGAAGAGCTCATGGCTTTACAGGGCCGCTATTATGAGCTGTATCATGGAACCAGAGAATTGGCATAAACGATATTCATAGCAAAGAAAACATCAGGAAAAGGCTTGACATCAGTGAGGATACCAGTGAAACCACGGTAATCTGCGTATTGATAGAGGGACCTGCGGTATCCTTAAAAGGGTCACCTACCGTATCTCCTATAACAGCAGCTTTATGTGCTTCACTGCCCTTTCCTCCATGATTTCCGGCTTCCACATATTTCTTGGAATTATCCCACAGTCCTCCTGTATTGCTCATAAATAAAGCAAGAAGAAGTCCGCTTACAATATTACCCACCAAAAAACCTCCGATTGCCGTTACCCCACCTATGAATCCCACGGCAAGCGTGGCGATAATGCTCATAAGTCCGGCCGGTATCAGCTCATGGATTGCACCGTGGGTGGCAATTTCGATACACCGGTCGTATTCAGGAACCACGCCTTCTTTTCCTTCCTTAAGACCAACTATTTCACGGAACTGACGGTGAATTTCTTCTACCATGCGCTGGGCATTGCGATTTACTCCAAGCATCAGCATAGCGCTGAATACAGCCGGTATTGCCGCACCAACCAGCATACCAAAGAACACCTCAGGATTCATCACATCAAATCCGTTCAGATATTTCTCCCCTGCCGCAACCAGCCCGGCCTCTGCCGCCGCAACGTTTACTTCACTGATAAATGCACCCAGAAGCGCAATAACTGTAAGTCCTGCAGCTCCTATCGCAAACCCCTTTGTCACCGCCTTTACCGTATTTCCTGCGCTGTCAAGTGAATCGGTGATATCCAGAACCTCATCGCCCAGATCACCCATCTCTGCGAGACCACGGGCATTATCTACGATAGGGCCATAGGCATCATTCGATATAATCATACCCACAATTGAGAGCATCCCCACTGCGGCCATGGATATCCCAAACAAGGCATAATCACTCCCGAGCGGCTCACAAAGCTTGTAAGAGATAAGCGCAGATATGCCAATCCCTGCAAGGGCAGGCAAGGTGGACAGAAAACCGTAGGACATCCCGGAAAGAATTGTAAACGCGGGTCCCGATTCACTGGCCTGGGCAGTTTGACGAACCGGATTTCTGCGGTCATCGGTAAAATAGTCACTGGCTATTCCTATAATTACTCCTACAAGTAATCCCACAATACTGGCTCCCCAGATACGCCATTCCATACCAAAAAGTGCAGTTGCTGCTGCTGTAAGTACTCCAAAAATGGCCGTGGTAACATATGTGCTCGAGTTTAATGCAAACGTCGGATTATCATTCTTTCCCATCCGCGCGGTGGCAACACCTATAATCGAAGCCAGAAGTCCCATTGCGGCATAACAGAATACCATGGCAACATTCTTTGAACCGCCCATATTCTGATCCAGGGCCGCTCCCATAACCAGTGCGGCTGCCATGGAGGCAACATTCGAGTCAAACAAGTCGGCTCCCATACCTGCCACATCCCCTACATTATCCCCCACATTGTCGGCAATAACAGCAGGATTTCGAGGATCGTCCTCCGGGATTCCAAGTTCTACCTTCCCCGCAAGATCTGCCGAGATATCGGCTGTCTTTGTAAAGATACCACCACCCGCCTTTGCAAACAGTGCCAGTGAGCTGGCTCCAAAGCTAAATCCAAGTAAGGTCGTAGTATCACCTGTCAGCCAGAATACGAGAGAAACTCCCAGAAGAGAAGTTCCCACCACAGCCATGCCC
>CAMKHH010000307.1 GCA_946412445.1 uncultured Eubacterium sp. | reverse complement strand
ATCAAGAACAATTATTTAAGGAATTGGGTATTTAAGTGAGTGTTTGTAATTTCTGATAATCAGCTGCTACAGGCGGCATATCACGAAGCTATGCCGCCTGTTACTTTTATTTTTTCTTTTTCTTCACGGATGCCAGCACAGACTGCAGAACAATGAAGAAGCACAGCAGTGCCGATAATACAATTCTCACCCACCAGCTGGACAGGGTCCCCTGTGTTGTGATCAGGCTGGAGATGGAACCTTTGATCAGTACACCAAACAAGGTTCCAATCGGAAGTCCGACGCCGCCGCTTAAAAGGGTTCCCCCGATAACGGCCGAAGAAATGGCATCCATCTCAAATCCTTTGGCCTGTTCCACGAATCCTGCGCAGCTGTTCAGACAGAATAAGAATCCTCCCAGGCCCGCCAGAAATCCATCCAGTACATATGCCTTGAATTTTGTACGTTTCACATCCAATCCCATCATCATTGCACTGGTTGCATTGCCGCCGATCGCGTACACAGAACGCCCGAACTTTGTATATTTCATGACCAGTATGACGATAACCAGCACAATCAATGCAATAACTACTGTGGGATAGATATAGGCAGGAAGGAATTTTCCTCTCTTACTATAGGTTCCAATCGGAAGATAAATCTTGTGGTTTGCCCAGGAAAGAAAGGTAGCATTCTTAATGGATATCATCTGCGTACTGACGATGGCGGTCAGTCCGCGTCCGAAGAACATACCCGCAAGGGTTACGATAAATGGCTGGATATTCAGATAAGATACCAGAAATCCCTGTACCACACCAAACAAAAGTCCGATTGCAAGTGCAAGAAGAATAGCTGTATAGGCACTGCCACCATGATTTTCCATCTGATTCGCGGCAACCATACATACCAGAGCCGTCACAGAGCCCACCGAGATATCGATTCCCCCTGTAATCATGACGATTGTCTGTCCCATGGCAATTACAAGCAATCCAGCATTGGAAATAAACAGGTTTAAGAACATCTGAGGCTTTGCAAACCCTTTATCTTTGAACACAATCATACCTGCCACATACATAACCAGGAAAAGAAGGATGGTAATTATCAGAAGCCAGGTACTTGTATTCAGACTTCTCTTATTTAATGCTGTTTTCTTCATTACTGTCTTCCTCCTTCCGCGGCGGTTTTCTTCCCCGCATTCTTTGATCTCAGGTTTTTCATTGCCTTTTTAAATACAGGGCTTTGCAGTGTTACGATTACGATTACAACAACTGCCTTATACACCGGAAGCTGGTCTGCCGATACGTTCATTGCATATAAGGTGGTCGTCAAAGCCTGAATCGTGTAGGCCCCGATTACCGAGCCCATCAGGGTGAATTTTCCTCCGCCCAGGACATTCCCCCCCAAAGCCACTGCCAGGATTGCATCCATCTCCAGGTTAAGTCCGATGTTGTTGGCATCTGCCGAATAGATACGGCTGGAGGCGATGAGTCCTGCCACACCTGCCAGTAATCCGCAGATGACATATGCTAAAAACTTGATCAATGTCGAATTTAACCCCACCAGCCGGGAGGCTGTCGCATTGATGCCTACGCTTTCTATGTAAAGTCCCAGCGCTGTCTTATTCAGTATCAGGTATACAATAATAATTACGAGGACTGCTGCAAAAATCGGAGTCGGAATCGGGCACTTTCCCAGATATCCCCCCAGTACCTTATAAGAACCTACACGTACATAGGTAATCTGCCCGTTTGTGACCAGCTGTGCGATTCCACGCCCTGCGGTAAATAGGATTAATGTCGCAACCATCGGCTGGATGTTCAGTTTTGCCACCAGTGCACCGTTGAATGCACCGCACAGAGTAGCTCCCAATAAGGCCGTAATTACAGCCAGAATCACCGGATTCTGATACGCCGTGACAGATGCGGCACCGCCGGACAGAATCTGGCAGCAGATTGCCGCCGATACAGCCATAACTGCTCCCACACTGATATCCTGTCCGCCGGAAGCTGCTGTGACCAGGGTCATCCCCACAGCCAGAATCACCAGTTCGGAAGAGCGGTTGATTACATCAATGATATATCCGTAGAGCACGCCATTGTTAATTGAGATTTTAAAGAATCCCGGAGTTGTGATCACGTTGATCAGCAGAACGGCCAACAGACATATGATTGGCATAAACAGGGGCATTCCTGTTATTTTTTTTAAACTTGATTTTCCTTTCATGTTATTCCTCACCTCCGGCAATTGCTTTCATAATTCCGTCCTGTGACAATTCATCTCCCGATACTTCTCCGACCTTCTCTCCGTCACGCAGGATTGCAAGCCGCGAACAGGTGCGGAGCATCTCATCGATTTCCGAAGAGATAAAAGTCACTGCCATACCCTGATCTGCCAGTTCCAGCACCAGCTTTTGTATCTCGGTCTTAGTCCCGATATCAATTCCGCGGGTCGGCTCATCCAGAATCAGGTATTCAGGATTTGTCAGAAGCCATCTCCCGATAATCACCTTCTGCTGGTTTCCTCCGGAAAGGCTCTTAACCGGGGTCTCCCGGCTGGCTGTCTTAATCTGGAGAATGTCTATATATCTGTCCGCTGCCTCCTCCATCTCTTTTCTGCTCATAAGCTTGAACATGCCGCGTTTTGCCTGCAGAGCGAGAATGATATTCTCCCGTACCGACAGATCCGCTATGATTCCATCCCTCTTCCGGTCTTCCGGAAGATAGGCCATCCCATGCTTCATCGCATCCAACGGGGTGTTGATCCTGACTTCTTTTCCATCCGCATACAGCTTACCTGTATCCGGTTTGTCTGCTCCATAGATTGCACGGACCAGCTCCGAGCGCCCGGAGCCCAGCAAACCGGACAGACCGATCACTTCCCCCTTATGAATCTCGATATCAAAAGGCTTGATGCTGCCTTTTCGTCCCAGTTTTTCTGCCCGGATTACAGACCCGGCATCTGAATAGTCCTTTTC
>CAMKHH010000306.1 GCA_946412445.1 uncultured Eubacterium sp. | reverse complement strand
GGTTGTTCCCATGGAGGACATTAACTTGCATTTCACAGGTGATTTTCATGCAATCGGTGCGGCAAACAACCTGTTGGCTGCCATCGTAGATAATCATATTTTCCAGGGGAATGAGCTGAATATCGATCCGAGGAAAATCACATGGAGAAGATGTGTTGATATGAATGACCGTCAGCTTCGAAATGTAGTGGATGGACTTGGCGGTAAATCAAATGGTACGCCCCGGGAGGACGGCTATGATATTACCGTGGCTTCCGAAATTATGGCTGTGTTGTGCCTGGCAGATGATATCCTGGATCTGAAGGCGAGACTGGCAAGGCTTGTCGTAGGATATACATATGGCAAGGTTTCCGAGCAGAAACCTGTTACAGCGGGAGACCTTCATGCAGAAGGGGCTATGTGTGCGTTGTTGAAGGATGCGTTGAAGCCAAATCTGGTACAGACGCTGGAGCATGTACCGGCGATTGTCCATGGAGGGCCATTTGCAAATATTGCACACGGATGTAACTCCGTAACGGCTACAAAGATGGCGTTGAAATTGGGTGATTACTGTGTTACAGAAGCAGGCTTCGGTGCTGATCTGGGAGCAGAGAAGTTCCTGGATATTAAGTGCCGTATGGCAGGCTTAAAGCCGAATGCAGTGGTAATCGTAGCGACTGTCCGCGCACTGAAATACAATGGCGGTGTACCAAAAGAGGATTTGAATAATGAGAATCTGGATGCCTTGGAGAAAGGTCTTCCGAATCTGCTGAAACATGTAAGCAATATTAGAAATGTATATCACCTTCCCTGTGTTGTGGCTATCAATGCATTTCCTACGGATACCAAAGCGGAGCTGGATCTGGTGGAGACAAAGTGTAAGGAACTGGGTGTAAATGTTGCACTTTCCGAAGTATGGGCAAAGGGTGGCGAAGGCGGAATTCGTCTGGCAGAAGAAGTTGTCAGACTTTGCGAAGAAGATAACAGTGGGTTTACTTTCTCCTATGGTTTGGAAGGCAGTATCGAAGATAAGCTGAATCAGATTGTACAGAAAGTATATGGTGGGAAGCGTGTTGTATTAACAGCTGCTGCCGCCAATCAGGCAAAGCAGCTGGAGGCTCTCGGATATGGGAACTGTCCAATCTGTGTAGCCAAGACACAGTACTCCCTGACAGATGACCAGACAAAGCTCGGCGCTCCCACTGACTTTGAGGTGACTGTTCGCAATCTGAAGATTTCAGCAGGAGCAGGATTTATTGTAGCCTTGACAGGAGAAATCATGACTATGCCGGGACTTCCGAAACGCCCTGCGGCAGAGCGGATTGACGTGGATGAAAACGGTAAGATTTCAGGTCTGTTTTGATCAAATATATTGGCTGGTGGGGTGCTGTCCGCATACCCACCGGTTTTAAGAAGGAGACTTAGTAGATGGGATTTTCGGAAGTATCTTGCAGAGAATTTGTAGATGCCTTGAGCTCCAAAGCTCCGGTTCCAGGCGGCGGCGGCGCTTCTGCACTGGTAGGTGCGGTAGGTATGGCACTTGGGAATATGGTGGGAAGTCTTACTGTTGGTAAAAAAAAATATGCCGATGTAGAGAGTGAGATGTATGAGTTAAAGGCAAAAGCGGATCAGCTTCAAAAGGATCTGCTTCGATTGATTGAGCGTGATGCGGAAGTGTTCGAGCCTTTATCCAGGGCATATGGTATGCCGCGTGAAACAGAAGAGCAACGGCTTGATAAAGCCCGGGTGATGGAAACTGCACTGAAAAATGCCTGCTCCGTTCCTATGGAAATCATGGAAAAAAGTTGTGAGGCAATAGAACTTATGGTGGAATTCGGTGCTAAAGGCTCCGCCTTGGCAATCAGTGACGCGGGTGTAGGCGCAGCCTGTTGTAAGGCAGCCTTAAAAGGAGCCAGTCTGAATGTTTATATTAACACAAAATCAATGTCGGACAAAGCATATGCCGGGAAACTGAATGAAAAGTGTGATGCAATGCTGGAAAAGTATTCTAAAATTGCAGATGACGTATTTGAAAGTGTATTGAACAGGTTAAAATAAGATTAGGAGAAGAGTAAAATGGCAAAACAATTACTCGGTAAAGAAGTAACCGCTGCATTAAACGAGAAGATAAAAGTACGTGCAGCCGGGCTGCAGGAGAAAGGAATCACACCTACTCTTGGCATTATCCGTGTAGGAGAGAATGGAAGTGACATCTCTTATGAGAAGGGAGCAACCAAACGCTGTGAAACTCTTGGCGTATCATATGTAAAGTTTTTGTTGCCTGAAGATGTTTCTGAAACAGAATTGCTGGAAGTTGTTGACAAAGTAAACAAGGATGATACGATTCATGGCGTATTACTATTTCGTCCGCTGCCAAAACATTTGAATCAGGCGTTGATTGAAAATGCGCTGGATCCTGCAAAGGATGTGGATTGTATGACGGACGGTTCTATGGCAGGGGTATTTACAGGAAAACAGATTGGATTTCCACCATGTACAGCACAGGCTTGTATGGAAATCCTGGATCATTATGGGATTAACTGCATCGGTAAAAAAGCCGTAGTGGTGGGCAGAAGCCTGGTAGTGGGAAAACCGGCGGCTATGATGCTGATAAAGAAAAATGCCACAGTCACGATCTGCCATACAAGAACTGAAAACATGCCATCTGTGGTAAGAGAAGCAGATATAGTAATCGTAGCTGCGGGGCGTGCAGGTGTCGTTGATGATACATATTTACGTGCCGGACAGACTGTGATAGATGTGGGAATCAATGTCAATGAAGAGGGAAAACTCTGCGGGGATGTGGATTTTGCCAGAGCAGAGCCGATTGTTGATGCGATTACACCTGTCCCGGGAGGAGTCGGAAGCGTTACGACCTCTGTACTGGTTGGGCATGTGGTTGAGGCGGCAGTAAGGAGAACTACCATATAGTATAAATATAAACATATGTTAAAGAGGGGGCTTCTCGTGAGCAACTCCCT
>CAMKHH010000305.1 GCA_946412445.1 uncultured Eubacterium sp. | reverse complement strand
ATAATATGGTTTGTAGCCTCTTTGCTTTAAGTCCTCCTCTGCCGCCTGTACCGCCTGAGGAATGTCAGATTTATGACACGTAAAAACCTGTACCCCCATGGAGCGAATCAGATAGGAGTTATTACTAACTGTTTCATCATCTACGTCATCCAGATTATACACCATATTACAGGGAACATCTTTTCTGTGACAGGCAGCCGACAAAATCCGGCAGAGATTAGAATGGTAATTCCCATAAATCACCATCGCATCGCAACCTTGCTGTTCCATATCCTCCAGAAAATACTGGGCAAAACGCACCTTATTCCCACCAAAGGAAAAGGGAAGAAGGTCCTCCCGCTTGATGAAGATGTGGTTATCCTCCCTGTCGGTAACCGAATGAATTACTGTATCATGAAGCGGAATATCCCCCTCCAGTTCCAGACGGATATGGGAAAGTACCTCATGCAGCCGCATTTCACAGGCCTCCAGAGTGCTGCCTTTCAGAATCACCTGGCCAATTCGGTCCCTTCCGTTGGTATAAGGCCGTACAGTATCTCCCTTTGTAATGTTAAACGATAATTCCACAAGATCCTCAGAATGCCTGTTATAGTTGTGTATCGCTCTTATGATTCCCGCTCTGTCCGACAATAAGGTACGGGTCAGATTCGGAGTGAGAGGGTTTTCCTGTTTGAAAAACGATCCTACAGATTCTCCAAGCGCCAGTCTTACAATCACCTCATAGTAATTAATCCCATAATAAATACTCACCATCTCAGACAAGCCCGTAGCGCCAGACCGTCCGGTGAGTTCGATTACATATACTTTTCCGTCTTTTTTTATGAAATCACAATTAACAGGACAGTTATCAAGCCCCAGGGCAAAAATTGCCTTCCTGGTCTGTTCCTGTATCTGATCACCCAGCGTATCCAGTTCCTTAAATGGAACCGAATGTCCCACCGGAGTTGGTGTCGTACTTTGAAACGCATCAATATTATTGGGAAGCATGTATACAATCTTTCCATCTTGTATCATGGTCTCTACGCCAAAAATCTCACCTTCGATAAATTCTTCCAGAAGGCAATACTCTTTCCCGGTGGCTTCCATCGTCTTTTCATAATTTTCAAAGACCTCCTCCCGGGTATCACACCGAAAGATCCCACGGCTTCCCATCTGATCCACGGCCTTTAATATCACAGGAAAAGGAAGCTGTAAAAGACCACGCTCCAGCTCTTCGCGATTGTGAATACAGATGAAGCGCGCGGTCTGGACACCTGCCCTTACCAACGCATTCTTCATATCCAGCTTATTCGAAGCCTTTCCCGCAGCATCAGAAGAGGGACCCGGAATCTTCAGGGCCTCGCACACAGCTCCAATGGCTGCCATGCCCAAATCCAGACCGCAGGTCGTAACCGCATCCACCTGCAGCTGCCTGGCTTTTTCCACCACTGCTTCAGGATCCGCGATATTCACATATGCCGCCTCATCTGCTGCAGCAAAGCCCGGATAATCACCGTCAATGCTGGCAGTTATCGTATGGCATCCCAGATGCTTCGCTGCTTCTATCAATGGAACCTGCGTATAACCAGCTCCAAGTATCATCAGTTTTTTCATGAAATCATCGCTTTCTATAGGCTAGTCAACAATTACTCTGATGTAATCATTCATGTGGTCAATTTGCTCACACATCACCTCTACATCAGGAAATGTAATCACCATAGCGCCAACTCCAAAGGCGGCATTACGGAACTTTTCAACTTTGTCACCCGGCTTCACAAACAGCGCCTGCTGCACGATCTGCGGCCGGATTGCTTCATCTATTTCCATTCCCCGAAAGATTCCATCCTTCGTCGCATGTATAATATAGGAAGAAGTACAGGTATGTATGGGCTTTTCCCACAGTCCGGAACAATCCTCACCTATCGCACTCTTTATCGTATAGGCTGCCAGATCCACATCCCGGGCAGCTTTAATCGCATCCGGAATTAAATTCCCCCCATTGCGGGGGCCAATTTCCAGAATATATATCTCTCCGTCTTTCCCAATGATATATTCAAAATTAAAGGCACCCATCTTCATATCCAGCAAATCAAAGATCTTTTGAATCTGATTTCTTGCTTTCTCCTGAAACTCCTGTTTCTGAATGGAGGGACAGCTGAGTCCGATCGGGGCATGAGGATTACATTTCAGGTCGTTGTGTTGATCCATCACACCAAAAAAGGCAATCTTCCCATCCACGATGAAACCGTCCCCGTCAATCTGATATCCCATCTTCTGTATAAATTCCTCTACAATCACCTGTTTTGAGATGGAATAGGACAAGGCCTCCGCAAAGGCTGCATGGAATTCCTCCAGACTGCAGATTTTCGTAACACCCTTGCTTCCTGAAGAATCAATAGGCTTTACCATAACCGGCAGTTTCAAAGACCGGCAGTATGCAAGCGCCCGGCCCTCATCGGTAAAGGTGTCTCCCTCCGGCATGCGAAACCCATGCTCCCTCATAAACTTCCGAAACCGGTCCTTATGTGTCAGCGTAAGAACAGACTCATAAGGATTGGTGGGAAGCCCAAGCTTTTCAGCCACATAGGCCGCAGTAGGCGCCGATATATCAGAAGCATAAGATACAATACCGTCAATCCGCTTTTCTTCTGCGAATCTCAAGACTGCCTCTTTGTCTATGGTACTGATGTTATGGTATTCGTCCGCATATTTATGTGCGGGATTATCCGGCAGATAATCAATGCTGATCACATAACAGCCCAGTGCTTTCGCAGCCAGCGTTGCCGTCATCTGAAAATAATTTCCGCCGAGCAGAAGTACTTTTTTCATGATTTAGCAAATCTCCTTAAGATAACGGGAAAGGGCATCCTGCCATGCAGGAAGACGCTCAAATCCATTTTCCTCCAGTTTATCCTTATTCATCCGGCTGTTATGAGGTCTCTTTGCCTTCGAAGGAAATTCTTCACTGCTGACAGGAACAACCTTTACAT
>CAMKHH010000304.1 GCA_946412445.1 uncultured Eubacterium sp. | reverse complement strand
GTGCACGGGATACGATAGCCATGTGGGATTCGGTCAGAAGAGGTGAGATGCGCAACATTTTTCCCTTTCAGGAAGAAGCAGATGTGATGTTTAATTCCGCACTGGTATATGAACTCGCAGTATTAAAACTCTATGCCGAGCCGATTCTGTTTCAGATTCCCGAAGACGCTCCGGAGTATATGGAGGCGAAACGTCTGTTAAAGTTTCTGGACTACTTTGTAGGGGTTCCGAGTGAGGATATTCCCCATAATTCCATTCTCAGAGAATTTGTGGGAAACAGTTGTTTTGATGTATAAGAGAGATTGGCTGTAGACAAAACAGAAGATATATGGTAAGATAAAAAACCGTTGGAATACAAGTAGAGTATGTAATCGCAGCTGACAACTGCCGAAAGGCGTCAGGTGAGGAAAGTCCGGGCTTCGCAGGGCAGGATGCCGGATAACGTCCGGTGGAGGTGACTCCAAGGATAGTGCAACAGAGATATACCGCCTGCCGATGCGGCAGGTAAGGGTGGAAAGGCAGTGTAAGAGACTACCGTCCTACTGGTAACAGAAGGAGCCATGTAAACCCCATCCGAAGCAAGACCGAATAAAAGCTATGTGGCTGCCCGTCACGCTTTTAGGTGGGTCGCTCGAAGCTGCTGGCGACAGCAGCTCTGGATAGATGATTACACACGACATAACCCGGCTTACCGCTCTGCTTGTATTTACAATGTGTAGTATGATGAAGATGCTTTAAACACTGTATTCCATCCTTTTTTCGTAAAATATGTTCTCCGGTCGGATTCGGAAGAATATATTCATGGACATTGGGTGGATTTTTTTACCTAAGTATAAGAGGAAATGACTATGAAAGAATTGATATTAGCCTCCGCATCACCAAGGCGTAAGGAACTGCTGGAGCAGGTTGGAATTGCCTGCCGTGTGGTACCAAGTCTTGTTAAGGAGAAAATCACAACAACAATTCCGGAGAATGTGGTTCAGGAATTATCCAGGCAAAAGTGCCGGGAGGTAGCGGAACGCCTGAAAGAGGACTGTATAGTGCTCGGAGCAGATACAATCGTATCTGTGAATGGACATATACTGGGGAAACCATCGGATGAATCCAGAGCAGAAGAAATGTTAAGGGAACTGCAGGGAAACACGCATCAGGTTTATACAGGGGTCACTTTGATCTGGAGAACCGGCGATGCTATCTTAAAGGAAGACACATTTTACGAAAAGACAGATGTAACTTTTTATCCGATGTCAGATACTGAGATAAAAAAATACGTCGCGAGCAGGGAACCCATGGACAAGGCAGGAGCATATGGAATCCAGGGATTATCAGCGGTTTTCATTGAAAAAATCTGTGGTGACTATAATACTGTGGTGGGGCTTCCGGTTTCTGCAGTCTATCAGATAATTAAATCAACATATTGAAATATACCATATATTGTGATAAAATACAAAACGATTACAAAATATAGTACAGCTTTTTTGAACCGGATAAATTTGGAAGATAAAAGCGAACAGTATACGAAAAGAGAGGGATAAGTCACATGGAAGCGGAAGACTGGTTAGGATCGGAGAATCAGTTGGGAATTGATATATGGACAAACAAATACCGGTATGACGGAGAAACGTTTGAACAGTGGATTTCCAGGATCAGCGGAGGCAACGAAGAAATTGCCGGTTATATGAAAGAAAAAAAATTTCTGTTCGGAGGACGAATTTTATCGAACAGAGGTTTAGAATATAAGGGGAGAAAGATTACTCTGTCAAACTGTTATGTGATTGAGCCTCCAAAGGATGAGATAGAAAGTATCTTTGACTGTGCAAAAAAACTGGCAAGAACATACAGTTACGGCGGCGGATGCGGAATTGATATTTCAGGATTGTCACCAAAGGGAGCGAAAATCAATAATGCGGCAAAGGAAACAACAGGCGCGGTGTCTTTTATGGATCTATATTCCCTTGTAACAGATTTGATCGGACAGAATGGCAGAAGAGGAGCACTGATGATTTCACTGGACTGCTCCCATCCGGACGTAGAAGATTTTATCAATATCAAAACTGATTTAGGACGGGTTACCAAAGCCAACATTTCTGTACGGATCTCATCAGAATTTATGCAGGCGGTAAAGAAGAATGAGAAATTCCGCCTGCATTACACAAGAGAAGCGACAGGGGAAACCATCGAGAGATTTGTAGATGCCAGAGAGCTTTTCCGCCATATTGCGGAGACAAATTGGGATTACGCTGAACCTGGCGCTCTGTTCTGGGATCGGGTGAAGGATTGGAATCTGCTCAGCAATACGAAAGAATTCTCATATGCGGGGGTGAATCCCTGCGCAGAGGAGCCCCTTCCTGCAGGCGGAAGCTGTCTGTTGGGAAGCATCAATCTGGCAGAATTTGTTCAAAATCCATTTACTGAAAATGTATCTTTTGATTTTACCGGCTTCAAAGCGTGTGTAAAAGCCAGTGTAACTGCGCTGAATGAGGTGCTGGATGAGGGGTTGGAACTGCATCCTCTCCAGGAACAGCAGGAAAGTGTCCGCAGGTGGCGTCAGATTGGTCTTGGAATCATGGGGCTCGGCGATATGCTGATCAAGCTGGGAATTACCTATGGAGAAGAAGCGGCTGTGAAGCTTTGTGATAAAATCGGGTTTGCGATGGCAGATACAGCGATTGCCCAGTCTGCTTTATTGGCAAAGGAAGAGGGAGCCTATCCGGGATGCAGCATCAAAGATGTGATAAGTACTTCGTTCTTTCTTCATAATACCACCAAATCTACACAGGAGATGGTTAAGAAATACGGAATACGCAATTCACAATTGCTGACAATCGCTCCCACGGGGACATTATCCACCATGCTTGGAATTTCCGGAGGTATCGAACCGGTTTTTGCCAATTATTATGAGCGCAAGACGGAATCTCTTCATGGGAAAGATGTATTCTATAAAGTTTATACAAAAATTGTCGAGCAATACATGAA
>CAMKHH010000303.1 GCA_946412445.1 uncultured Eubacterium sp. | reverse complement strand
GAAATTTGTCGTCTGTGCTGTATATTGGTTAATAGGAGAGCTTGTCAACCTATGGAGGTTAAGATGAATATACGCGAAAGCTTTGAGGAAAGGGAATTTCAGGAACTGAGTCCCTATGCGGCTCACAGTCGTGATTCCAGAGGACGGGATGTGTATGAGACGGAGTGTGATGTCCGAACGGTTTATCAAAGGGACCGGGACAGGATTCTGCATTCCAAGGCATTCCGAAGATTGAAGGATAAGACGCAGGTATTTCTGGCACCCCAGGGAGATCATTACAGGACCAGACTGACGCATACATTGGAAGTTTCCCAGACGGCCAGAACAATAGCCAAAGCATTGAATCTGAATGAGGATCTGGTTGAGGCAATTGCCCTCGGGCATGATCTTGGGCATACACCTTTTGGTCATGCGGGTGAATATGCCTTGAATGAAGTCTGCCCATCAGGATTTGCCCACTATAAGCAAAGTATCCGTGTTGTGGAACTTCTGGAAAAGGATGGGGACGGGTTAAACCTGACCTGGGAGGTCAGGGACGGGATCTTAAATCACCGGACATCTGGAAAACCAAATACATTGGAGGGCCAGATTGTGCGGCTTTGTGACAAGATATCCTATATCCACCACGACATGGATGATGCACAGCGCGCAGGAATTATAAGTGAGGATGATATTCCTATTACAATTCGTGTGGTCCTTGGGGGTACGACACGTGAGAGACTGAATACGCTGATTCATGATATTATTCTGAACAGTATGGGAAGGAACTCTATTGTACAGTCAGGAGAGATTGCGGAAGCTATGCGAATGCTCAGACAGCTGATGTTTGATAATGTATATAAGAATCCAGTTGCAAAGAAGGAAGAAAAAAAGGCAAAACGCATGCTGATGGAGCTTTATGAATATTACAGCAGTCATATCAACAAATTGCCGGATGAGTACCAGAGGCTGATTTCCAGAGGAGAAAAAGAAGAACGGGTGGTATGTGATTATATATCCGGCATGACAGATCAGTATTCCATGCACCATTTTGAAGAATTATTTGTTCCGAAGGCGTGGGCAGTATACTGATGAGCGGATCAAAAGATAGAAAAGAGGGAAGACATGCGTTATTCGGATGACTTGATAGAAGAAATCCGTCTGAAGAATGATATCGTGGATGTAATCGGAGGGTATGTGAAACTCCAGAGAAAGGGAAGTTCCCACTTTGGGCTTTGCCCTTTTCACAATGAAAAGTCACCTTCATTTTCCGTAAGTCCCGATAAGCAGATGTATTATTGCTTTGGCTGTGGTGCCGGCGGGAATGTATTTACTTTTATTATGGAATATGAAAACTTTACGTTTCTGGAGGCCCTTAAAATGTTGGCCGAACGGGCTGGAGTGGATTTGCCCCAGCTGGAGTACTCGAAAGAAGCAAGAGAGCAGGCCGACAAAAAAAACCAGCTGTTGAAGATTAATAGAGAAGCCGCAAAGTATTACTACTTGCAGCTTAAGGGTAAGCAAGGGACGCAGGCGATGAATTACCTCAAAGGGCGTGGACTCAGTGATGAAACAATTCAAAAATTTGGCCTGGGATTCTCTGACCGGTTCGGAAATGGTCTGTACCGATATCTGAAGGGGCTGGATTATCCAGATGGAATTCTTCATGAATCCGGACTTTTTAATGCGGATGAAAAGCACGGGATGTACGATAAATTCTGGAACCGTGTTATATTTCCAATTATGGATGTAAACAATAAGGTCATAGGTTTCGGAGGCCGGGTGATGGGTGATGGGAAGCCTAAATACCTGAATTCTCCCGAAACAAAGATTTTTGATAAGAGCAGAAATTTATATGGACTACATGCAGCGAGATTATCCAGAAAAAAGAATCTAATTATCTGTGAAGGATATATGGATGTAATCTCGATGCACCAGGCAGGCTTCAATCATGCAGTGGCGTCTCTCGGAACAGCACTTACTTCCCTGCAGGCCAGCCTGATGAAGCGATATACCGATGAGGTTTTAATCATATATGACAGTGACGAAGCAGGTACGAAGGCGTCTTTAAGAGCAATCCCGCTGCTGAAGGGCGTGGGTCTTTCTACAAAAGTGGTGAATCTTAAGCCCTACAAAGATCCTGATGAATTTATACAGCATGAAGGGCAGGAGGCATTTGAAAAGCGTCTCGAGGCGGCAGAAAACAGTTTCCTGTTTGAATTACGCATGTCAGAACAGGCTTATGATATGAGTGATCCACAGGGAAAGACTGATTTTCTGCATAACGCAGCATCCAGGCTTCTGGGATTTGAGGATGAGATTGAACGGAATAACTATATAGAGTCCGTGGCAGGAACTTATGGGATAGAAAGCAGTACCTTGTCGAAGCTTGTCAGTAAACTGGCATTGAAGGGGGCTGGAATTCAGGAAATCAGGCAGCCAAAATCCGGAATACACTCCAACAGAGAAAAGGAAAGTGGTACCCAGAAAGCCCAGAAACTGATGTTGACCTGGATCACATCTTACCCGGAGATTATGGAGCAGATTACTGACTACATAGGCCCGCAGGACTTTACAACCGAATTGTACCATAAAGTGGCGGAGATGCTTTTTGAACAGTATCACCGGGGAGAAATCAATCCGGCGAAATTACTCAATCGTTTTGTGGACAGCGAAGAGCAAAAAGAAGTGACTTCACTATTCAATGCTTCGATACCACTGGAAACGGATGCGGAAAGGATTCGGGCGCTCAGTGATGTGATCTGCAACATGAAGGAAAATAGTATCGCGTATCGTTCGGCACATCTGAATCCCACAGATATGCAAGGTCTTCAGGATTTGATGCGTGATAAAAAAGCACTGGAAAAGTGGAAGGAAAGCGGAGTAAGGCTGCATATTTCCTTCGACCAAGGATAAAATATAAACAGTATATGGAAGGATGGAACATCTATGGAATTCGATAAAGAGAAATTCTTGGAAAAATTAAAGAGTCTGGAAGATTT
>CAMKHH010000302.1 GCA_946412445.1 uncultured Eubacterium sp. | reverse complement strand
GAAGGAAATGTTGCCGGCCGGTTTTCGCCCGGATGCACACCCGACAAACTTCAGGAAGAAATAGAAGCTTTACTTTCACTTCATTGACAGAGTTTCTGCAACGGGATATAATTCTAATACATGATACAGGGTCAAAATTCTTTTTGACCCTGTAAATCGATGAGATTAGAAAGAGGTAAGTATAAAGAATGTTGAATCAGTTTTCTAGGACGGAACTGCTGCTGGGACAGGAGAACATGGAGCGTCTGCAAAACGCAAGAGTAGCGGTTTTTGGCATTGGTGGTGTAGGCGGTTATACCGTTGAAGCATTGGTTCGGAGTGGAATTGGAACGCTGGATCTGATAGATGATGATAAAATCTGTCTGACAAACTTAAACCGTCAGATACATGCTACGAGAAAGACAGTAGGTAAGTATAAGGTCGATGTGGCCAGAGAACGTGCACTGGAGATTAACCCGAATATCGTGGTGAATACGTATAGGACATTCTATGTTCCGGATACGGCAGAGGCATTTGACTTCTCAGAGTATGACTATGTTGTGGACGCAATTGACACCGTGACGGGGAAACTTATGCTGGTGGAACAGGCGGATAAAGCCCGTACGCCTGTCATCAGTTCTATGGGAGCGGGAAATAAGATGGATGCATCGGCATTTATGGTTGCAGATATATATGACACGTCCGTCTGCCCTTTGGCGAAGGTTATGAGAAGAGAATTGAAAAAAAGGGGAATCCCCAGACTGAAGGTAGTGTATTCAAAGGAAAAGGCGATGAAACCAATAGACGATATGGCAATCAGCTGCCGCGCGCACTGTATCTGTCCGCCGGGAACCGCCCGAAAATGTACACAGCGCAGACAGGTGCCGGGGAGCAATGCATTCGTGCCGGCGGCAGTGGGTCTTATTATCGCAGGGGAAGTGGTGAAGGATTTGTCGTTCGGTTTCTGACAAGGTGAAGATTATGGACATTGTAGAAAAGTTTATCGGAACGCATGAGCTTACCAGAAAAGAATATATTGAATTGCTGAGATGCTCATCCGACTGTTCCGTATCGGAAAAACTGTCCGAAGAGGCAGTGAGATTAAGAAAGCACTACTACGGGGATAAAGTTTATACCAGGGGGCTTATCGAATTTACCAACTATTGCCGGAACAACTGCTATTATTGTGGAATCCGCAGGGATAATAAACATATCAGCAGATACAGACTAACTGGTCAGGAAATACTGGATTGTTGTGAGAATGGTTATGAACTGGGCTTTCGTACCTTTGTGCTGCAAGGCGGAGAGGACCCCTGGTTTACCGATGACAGGTTAGTGGAAATTATCCGGGCTATTAAAGCGGAGTATCCTGATTGTGCACTCACGTTATCTCTAGGCGAAAAGTCCTGTGAAAGTTACAGGAAATTCAGGGAAGCGGGGGCTGACCGATATCTTTTAAGGCATGAGACCGCTGATGATGAGCATTATAGAACGCTGCATCCTGAGGAGATGAGCCTTAGAAATCGGAAACAATGTCTGTATTATTTGAAAGCATTGGGATATCAGGTTGGTGCCGGGTTTATGGTGGGTTCACCGGGACAAACCACTGAAAATCTCGCAGAGGATCTGATTTTTTTAAAGGACTTAAGTCCACACATGGTAGGAATCGGTCCTTTTATTCCTCATCATGAAACCCGCTACGCGAAGGAAAGGGCAGGGAGTGTGCAGCTGACGTTATTTCTTCTGTCAGTAATCCGGATTCTCCTGCCCAAAGTGCTGCTTCCCGCCACAACGGCCTTGGGAACGCTGGATCCAAGGGGAAGAGAAAAAGGGATTCAGGCGGGGGCTAACGTTGTGATGCCGAATTTGTCCACGGTAAAGAACAGAAAGCAATATGATTTATATGATAATAAAATCTGCACGGGAGAAGAGGCGGCAGAATGCAGGGGATGCCTGTCACGCAGGGTAGAATCAGCAGGGTATCATCTTGTGAATGAGCGGGGAGATGCATTATAAATAGAAGAAACCGGCCGTTTAACCGTGCGCCGGAGTATGTAGACTGAAGGACTGAACTTTCAAACATGCTCCAGGATTTCCCGGCATACTTCACATATGGATTTTCCATCTGTATGGATGATGACATCAGCGGCGGCCTCGTACTTTGGACGTCTTTCTTCCATTAAATTTTTTATAAATTCGATGTTTTTATTTCCATTTAGAAGCGGTCGTTCATCGTTATTATTCACTCGTTCGAGAATTGTCTGCGGAGTGGCAGTAAGAAGGAATATGTGGCCGCTTTTTTTCATTTCTGTTATATTCTGCACTCTTAAGGCAACACCGCCGCCGCAGGACACAATCGTGTTCTTCCGTGTCTGCATTTCAATCAACAGATCTGTCTCCAGGTTCCGGAAATAGTTTTCCCCGTAAGTATTGAAGATATCGGGGATACTCATTCCTTCACGTCCGGCTATTACCTGATCCATATCCAGCATATCCATCCCGTACAATGAACTTAAATGAGCGGATACGGCGCTCTTACCGGTGCCCATGAAACCGATCAGGAAAATGTTTTTGTCAAGCGAAATTTTCTGGTCTATGGCTAATTCTGAATTATTCATACTTGTTACCTTCCGTTGTGACTATTTTTACCTATTATGGGTGAAAAAAGGGGAGTTGTCAACAAAGATAAGATTCCATTTCAAAAAGAATCATGGTATAATTCACTCTATGAATTATATAGTATTTGACTTGGAATGGAACCAATGTCCAGATGGAAAAGATATGGAGGTTCCGCTGCTCCCTTTTGAAATAATTGAAATTGGAGCCGTAAAATTAAATAGTGAACGAAAGATAACAGATAAATTTCACTGCCTGGTAAAACCGGTGGTTTATCCAAAACTCCATTTTCGTACAAAAGAAATTGTAAAGAAGACGGAAGAGGAGCTTGCGGATGGAACCGTATTTTCTGATGCGGTTAGGAGATTCCTGAAATGGGCCGGAACGATGGCTGTCTTCTGT
>CAMKHH010000301.1 GCA_946412445.1 uncultured Eubacterium sp. | reverse complement strand
ACTATGAGTAAGCTAAGGACAACAAAAGAGGATATTGAAAAAGCGAAGCAGGAATATGCCCGGGAAGCCAGAGAACGCTATGGCGATACCAAAGCCTACCAGGAAAGTGAAAAGCGATATGCCACTTATTCTG
Organism: uncultured Eubacterium sp.; assembly: GCA_946412445.1. Lineage (GTDB taxonomy): Bacteria > Bacillota > Clostridia > Lachnospirales > Lachnospiraceae > Novisyntrophococcus. Next base: position 2,874 of record CAMKHH010000301.1, on the reverse strand, counting down.
ATGATGATAAGGCAAGGATGGGAGCAGAGATGGATGAAATCTTCGAAGGATTTGCATCTATGGTAAATCAGGATCCGGGAAAGGACGAAGCACAGAGACTGGTGAAGGAGTGGCAGGACTATATAAGCAGATATTCCTACCCATGTACAAAAGAGATACTGGCAGGGTTAGGAGAAATGTATGTTGCAGATGAACGATTTACAAAAAATCTTGATAAGTACGGGGAGGGTACGGCCCGGTTTATGAGTGATGCCATCAGGATTTACTGCAGCAGCGGCCTGTAGAAAGAAAAGTAATAAAAAAAAGCCATCTTCGGCTTCTGATCTTAAAAATATAAAATTAATCGGGGAATGACTTCGCTGTCAGGTTCACTGTTAGCGGAAAACCCAGACCATCACGTTGCGGAGGAGGTGGTACGGGATTATACAGTGACAGTGACAGCCGAAGTATTCGCCCTGCCGTTTAATGCAATGCATAAATTCCGCTCCAAGGTATTCTGCCGGGATATATATCACCTGACAGGTATTCCATATCGTGTGGATAGATGGAAAACTTTTCTCGGAAGCTTCAACCTTACACAAGATAAGCAGGTTTCCTGGCTTACAGATCATCGCTTGACACGCCTTCTCATACTTTAGAAGTACAATGGCTCCTGTGCCTTGCTCCCTGATTACAGTGACCGGATCGCTTGGGATTCTCACCCAGATTCCCTCTTCACCACTAACGTCGTGATGCACTTAAATTGTTGATATGGAATTTATACATGAATCTATTATAGCATTATTGGCGAAACTCGTCAAATTAAATTTTTTCACAAAATTCATTTAAAAGCAGAGACAATTGCCGGGCCCGCATAAGAGCCGGCTTATTTTCTGCCGCCGGCAGTGTGTCTGTTTTTTTTGCATAGACGGTACCGATACATTCGGTTTCCATATGCTCGAAGGCAAATCTGGTAACACCCTCGATCAATAATTCCATATTCATCCATCGGTTACCGGATGTCACCAAAAGAGCACCATACTTTCTTTTTGGCTTCTCTGCCTTGTTTTTCCTGATAAAACTGTTAGACCAGTAGGACTGAAGGCGGGTAAACATTGTATACATCGGAGCTGATACCGTACCGAAGTGCATGGGAGTAGCGATAATTACTGCATCGCAGACATCTATGTAGTCATATAAAGGAATCATATCATCTTTAATGGAACACCCCCTTCTTTTGTGGCAATAACCACAGTCAATACAAGGTGCGATATCTGCATGATAACAATCTACAATCTTTACTTCTCCGTGTAATTTACTCAGCATGGCATCCAAAAGATGCTTTGTGTGGCCGTCAGCTTTCGGCGAGCCGTATAATATCAGAGTTTTCATTGGCTTTCCCCCTTTACAAAATATGATGTTGAGGTCAAAAGGTATTTTGCCCCTTATGATGCACGGATTGTTACGCACTTTTATCCCCTGGTATCATAATATCACCAAAAGGATATCGGGGTCAAAAGAATAATAATATATAACTTTATTTTTTCGTACTTTTAAAATATGAATAGAATCCGTAAATTTTTTGTGCTATAATGTCCATAGATTTTCAGATGTACCTGCCAGTGTGTCTGTAATCCTGATTATGCCCTCGGTCGATAGAATTTGTTTTATTTCGATATATACAAAGAGAGTGAGGAAGGTATTATCGCGATGATTGCATTTATCAAGAGCAGGCTGAAAAACATGAGAATTTTCTACAAATTATTTTTTTCCTGTCTATTGGTCACTTTATTAATCTCATTCATATCAGGAGGCATTACTTATTACATTGCTTCCAACATTATCCTGAACAAAACAATTATACAGACGGAGGAGACAGTCCGTCAGATCTCAGAAAACTACGATTCTTTTATGAAACAAATTTTCAACAAGATGGAATATCTGGCATTTAACCCTACTGTCCAGGAGGAATTGATCTACGGAAGGCCGGGGGTGGGTGAGGAAGGCTATTACAGCGGAACACGAAAGGTAAAACGTTTGATGGTCCAGATGTACGACAGCATACATATGGAAGACATGGAAATTTATAGTTACAATGGAAAAGAATATTTTTGCTCCGTACAAAATCAGCCGCCTGATTTGCCAAATGCCGAGAAGTTAAAGAAAAAAGCCTGTGAAAATATTGGAGCCATCGTCTGTGTCAATGATTTGGGTTACAGTGGAAATTTGCAGGTATTAAAAGAAATAAAAGACATACTTTCCCTGCAGCCGCTGGGTGTTTTGCGAACTTCAATCCGCCTTTCCTCTCTGCAGAAAATACAGAGAAACGTGGATTTTGCTTCTTCCGGAAAAATACTCTTATTGGACGATGAAAATAAACTGATACTGGGAGAGAAGTCGGAATTGACGCAAAAGGCCCGCCAGTTATTCGTGAATTGGGAAGACTCATTTCAATATGAAATAGATGGAACTTTATATCAGGTTGTGTATCAGGTGTCTCAGGATACCGGATGGAAGACAATTGGGATTCTTCCGGTCAGAGAAATTTCCAAATCCATCATGCCTTTGCAGATGGGGACCGGAGCTGCGGTATTGTCCGGCATACTGCTAAGCCTGTTCCTTTCGGCAGCGATGTCATTTATCCTGGGAGGCCCTATCAAAAATACAGCAGGTGCTCTGAATCGTTTTTCCAAGGGAGACTTCACTGTCCGGCTGGATGCAGAGCGTAAGGATGAATTTGGTGAAATGAATCTGGTTTTTAACTCTACTATAAAGCAGGTGGAACAGTTGCTGGACGAAATTTCTCATAGCCGGATTCTTAATAAGGAAATGGAATTTAAGGCTTTACAGGCACAGATTAATCCTCATTTTCTTTACAATGCTCTGGATACCATT
>CAMKHH010000300.1 GCA_946412445.1 uncultured Eubacterium sp. | reverse complement strand
GCATTGATGAACTGGTGTTAAAAGGCGGAAAGGATACGCCCCTTACGATTACAGAAAAAAAGCGCTTACGCAGAGAGTTATTTGACTCTATACGAAAACTGGATGTACTTCAGGAATTAATTGACAATGATGAGATTACAGAAATCATGGTAAATGGATACCAGGATATATTCGTTGAACGAGGAGGGATCATTCAGAAATATGACCGCCAATTTTCATCTCCTGATAAGCTGGATGATGTAATACAGCAAATTGTGGGGCGCTGCAACAGGGTTGTCAATGAACAAATGCCGATTGTAGATGCAAGACTTGAAAACGGTTCCAGAGTGAATGTTGTCTTAAAGCCCATTGCATTGAATGGCCCCATCATCAGTATCCGGCGTTTTCCTGATTCTCCCATTACTATGTCAAGTCTTGTCTCAGGCGAAAGCCTTACTCAGGAAGCTGCAGATTTTCTTCAAAAGCTTGTTGTCTCAGGATATTCCATTATGATAGGGGGAGGCACTTCTTCTGGAAAGACAACTTTTCTCAATGCACTTTCTTACTTTATCCCCTCTGCCGAAAGAGTTATAACAATTGAAGACAACGCTGAACTCCAGATACAAAATGTCACTAATCTGGTCCGCCTCGAAAGCAGGAGCTCCAATATGGGTGAAAGCCTTCAGGTTACCATGGATGATTTGATAAAATCGGCGCTCCGCATGCGTCCGAACCGCATTATTGTCGGAGAAATCCGCGGCGGAGAAGCCAGATCTTATATCACTTCTCTCAATCTGGGACATAGTGGGAGTATGGCGACAGCACATGCAAACTCAGCCGGCGAGATGATCAGCCGTCTGGAAATGATGGTACTGATGGGCATGGAACTTCCACTGCCTGCAATTCGCCGTCAAATAGCCTCCGGAGTTGAAATTTTGATACATCTTGGCCGGGATATTCAGGGCCGCCGCAGAGTAGAAGAAATTGCAGAAGTTCTGGGACTGGAACAGGAAGAAGTTAGGTTTCACACTTTATACAAACGAAAGGAGGGTGCCCTGATGCAGATAAATCCCTTGCTGCATAGAGAAAAACTGGAAAGGGCGGGGCTATGAAGCAACGTTATGACAGATATGTATTTTCAGCAAAAGAATGGGCTTATATAACGCTTCAGATAATTGCCTTATCCCTGATATTAAATTATCTGTTCTACCGGAGCATCTGGGGTGTGCTGCTTATACTCCCGGCAGGATGGATTTATCTGAAAGAGCAGCAAAGACGTAAGCTTGGAAGCTTACGGCAAAAATTATATTATCATTTTAAAGATGCCGTATCTGCCCTGCACACCGCAATCCGAACAGGGTATTCCCTGGAAAACGCTTTACATGAGGCTTATCTGGATCTGCTCCATACCTATGGAAAATCCGATGTAATGGTAAGGGAACTCCATGCGATGTGCAATCAGATACAGCTAAAGGTCAGCGTAGAAGATTTATTCACAGACCTCGGAAACAGAAGCAGAATTGAAGATATAGAAACCTTTGCCCATGTAATTAGAATCGCCAAGCGAACCGGCGGAAATCTGGATCAGGTTTTGCAGGACATCTGGCGTACATTAAGCGAAAAAATAGATACCAAGCAGGAAATAGATGCGGGAATTGCCGCAAAAAAATATGAACAAACCATCATGAGTCTGATGCCTGCGGGAATCATCCTATATCTTCAATTGACCTTTCCCTCCCTTCTTTCGGAAATGTATACTACTTCCGTTGGCAGAATCGTTATGAGTATATGTCTGATTGTATACGGTGCTGCTTATCTTCTGGGAACTAAAATCGTGGATATAGAGGTTTGACACAACGCTGTTTTACTATTTTACACCGGAGGAATATATGCAGAAAAAACAAATAATTCTCATCTCTTCTGCCGCTTTTGCCTTCAGCATAGTCTTCTGTATGAAAGACATAATTACCCCGAGGGCAATTACCGGATATGCTTTGGAAAAGAACATACCAGGGGACGGCATAAAAGAAGAAACACTGGAATACGAATTGAGTGACGGTACCGGCGGAGAAGTTACACTGACAATCCCCGAAGGTAATTATACATCCGAAGAAGCCAAGCGGTTTCTGGAACAGGCTCTGCTGCAATTGGATCAACATATTATAGGAGATAATAAATCATGGAATCACATCAGCCGGAATCTGAATTTAGTCTCATCCATTCCGGACAGTCCTGTCAATATATCCTGGATCAGCAGCCGTACCGACATACTCGATTATGATGGGAACCTCTCAGATAAAATTCCCAATGAAGGTGTTGAAATTACATTGGATGCAGAACTTAGTCTTCAGGGAAAAAAAGAACACTATCAAAGAGTAATTAAAGTTTACCCACCGGAAGCTTCCAGTTTAAGTGAGGAATTGAAGCAAACGGCAGAAAAATCAAATGAGAATCTGGAGGGAAATCAGTACCTTCTTCCGGAAACCTTAAATGGAGAACGGATTATCTGGAAATATAAGGTCTCTACTCAGGGTATAACTCTTCTATTTCTTACGCTCCTCGGCATTTCAGCCGCTTATATTGCCCAAAAACAGGAAGTCAGCCAACTTCAGGCACGCCGCAGAAATCAGATGATGTTGGACTACCCGGATATAATAAGTAAGTTCCTTCTATTATTAAGTGCTGGTCTCAGTATTCGTAACTGCTTTGAACGTATCGCTATGGATTATAACAAGCTACAGAAATCCGGGACCGCAGAAACCCATGCAGTATACGAAGAACTCATAATCACCTGCCATGAAATAAAAAGTGGACTTTCAGAGCAAAAAGCCTACGAAAGCTTTGGAAAAAGATGTGATTGTCCTGCTTATAAAACATTGGCAACTCTCTTATCGCAAAGTCTGAAAAAGGGTAGTAAGGGGATTATGGATTTGTTAGAAAGAGAGGCTCAGGATGCCTTTGAAGACCGAAAAAGGCGTGCACGTATAATCGGTGATAAGGCCGGTACCAAACTATTGATTCCGATGATTATGAT
>CAMKHH010000299.1 GCA_946412445.1 uncultured Eubacterium sp. | reverse complement strand
GATAAAATATTGAAAATTGATGATCCGGTGGGTGCAGTAGGCGTTCACGGCATATGCGGAGCTTTAGGTACCATTCTCACCGGCTTGTTTGCAGTGGATGGGGGACTATTCTATGGCGGAGGAGTTTCTTTACTGCTTACGCAGATTCTTGGTGTGATCGCAGTAATGGCATGGGTAACCGTAACAATTACAATTACCTTTTTTGTGATTGGCCATACCATCGGTCTCCGGGTGAGTGAGATTGAAGAGATTGAAGGTCTGGATATTCATGAACATGGTCTCGGCAGCGCATACGCAGATTTCATGCCGTCCGATATCCATCTCTCAGGCGAAACGAATACATCGGCAGGAGAAATTGTTGCGGGAAAATCTACTGCAGAAACTATTCCCGTTACCCATGTCAGCATTGACAGAGGTGAAACATCTGCCTCTAAGATTACAAAGGTTGAAATTATCACCAAACAAAATAAATTTGAAACATTAAAAGCGGCGATGAACGAAATCGGCGTTACCGGTATTACTGTGACGAACGTGTTAGGCTGCGGGATTCAAAAAGGATCAACCGAATATTATCGCGGCATTCCAATGGAGATGAACCTGCTTCCGAAGATACAAATTGAGATTGTAGTAAGTAAGGTGCCTGTCGATCTGGTCATTCAGGAAGCCAGAAAGGCTCTGTATACCGGTAATATCGGAGATGGAAAAATATTTGTATATAACGTGGAAAATGTCATTAAAGTACGTACCGGTGAATCCGGCTATGATGCTTTGCAGGGAGAAGAATAGGCTGCTCATCTCACTGCTTGATTTTCTAAAAGATAAAGGCTGTTCCCATTTGGTAAAGACCCGAATGGGAACAGCTCTTATCTTTGCTGCATATCCGTATTTTGAACTATGCCCGTGTAAGACAATTCTTCATGACTTTGTAGGAGCCATGTTCTCTTACCATGGTCAAATCTTCTGTCACTGTCTCTAAAAGTCCCGGAATCAATGTCAGATCTTCTCCCCAAAATTTAGAGTTGGAAAGTACGGCTTTCGCCATATCCGCACTGCTGTCCTCCTTATGGGCATCGAAGAATTCCAATACAAAACGGTCATCCTTGATTTCATATTCGTTTTCACCGCGCACACCCACTAATGCTTTTTCTTCCAGACGCGTTCCTGTATAAAACTGAATATAAAAGGCCAGAGAAGCTGAAATGCAGGCCGGAATTTCACCGAATTTCTCCACATATCCTTTCAGCGACGGCAGCACTCTGGCTTTCCATTTGGAGGTGGAGTTCAGCGAAATAGACAAAAGTGCATGATCAACAAAGGGGTTGTTAAAGCGTTCCTTTACAGCAGCCGCAAAATCCTTTAGTTCCTTCTCCGGCAGAGTAAGTGTGGGAATGATTTCATCGTAAATGGTCTTGTTCATAAATTTGCTGATTACATCATCATTCACACAATCCCTGACGATATCCTGTCCTGCAAGATAAGCTCCCAGAACCATAGATGTATGTGCGCCATTCAAAATACGGACTTTTCTCTGCTTATAAGGTTTGTGATCCTTACAGATAATAATTGGCAATCCTGCCTTTTCAAACGGCAGCTCTTCTTTCAGAGCGTCCGGCCCTTCGATCACCCAGAATCCAAATACTTCTCCCGTATCTATCAGGTTATCTTCATATCCCAGTTCTTCACAAATCTGCTTTGCTTCATTTCTCGGATACCCTGTTACAATACGGTCAACCAGTGTGGAGCAGAAAATGTTTTCTTCCTCCACCCAGTTTTTGAAGTCATCTCCCAATTTCCACTGTTCCACATACTGCAGTACGCATTTTTCCAGTTCTTTTCCATTGTTGTCAATTAATTCACAGGACAGGATAATAAATCCTTTCCCTTTTTCATTCCCGAAATATTTGAACCGCTCATATAAAAACTGTGTCAATTTACCCGGATAGCTGGCCGCCGGAACATCTTCGAATTTACAGGATGAATCATATACGATGCCTGCTTCCGTGGTGTTGCAGCTGATAAATCTGAGATCCGGATTTTTCGTACAGTCAAGGACTGCCTGATAATCCTGATAAGGGTTCAGACAGCGGCTGACACTGGAAATTACCCGTTTGTAATTTACCTTTTTCCCATCTTCGAAACCACGCAGAAAGAGTGTATAAAGCCCTTCCTGTTCATTAATCATATCTGCCATTCCCGCTCCGATTGGCTGGCACAGAACCACTTTTCCATTAAAGCCCATGCGCTCATTGAGCAAGTCGAACCAGTAGTCCACAAAGGCCCGCAGAAAATTACCTTCTCCAAATTGCAGAACACGCTCCGGTGCCTCTTTTAATAAATATCCATCGTATCCCTGCTCTTCCAGTGTTTTATAACTTAATTTCTTCATGTCTTTCCCCTTTTCTATTGAATTTATTTATAGTTACAGGGTTACCCCCTGTTTAAAGATTGCCATATCGTGAAATCCTTTTTCCTCCGCCTTCACCAATTTCCCGGAAGCCACCTCTATGACATAGCCGAACAACTTTTCAGCCATATCCTCCAGTGTTGCGTCCTCTGTCAGACGTCCACAGTTAAAATCGATCCAGTTGTTCTTTCTCTCACTCAAACCTGTGTTCGTCGAGATTTTCACCGTTGGAACAGGGGAAGCAAAAGGGGTTCCCCGTCCGGTTGTAAACAATACCATATGGGCTCCACTTGCTGCCAGCGCAGTAGCTGCAACCAGATCATTGCCGGGTGCACTTAAAAGATTCAAGCCCTTCTTTTTTACCGGCTCACCATAGGACAAAACATCTCTGACAGCTGCACTTCCACTCTTCTGCGTACATCCCAGGGATTTATCCTCTAACGTAGAGATACCTCCCTTTTTATTTCCGGGAGAGGGGTTTTCATAAATTGTCTGATTATGGCTTTTAAAATAATTCTTAAAATCATTCACCAGATGAACGGTCTTTTCAAATATTTCCTCGCTCTCACAACGATTCATCAAAAGCGTTTCCGCTCCAAACATCTCCGGAACTTCGGTCAGTATCGTGC
>CAMKHH010000298.1 GCA_946412445.1 uncultured Eubacterium sp. | reverse complement strand
ACTCAATCATCCGATTTAGTGTCCAAAAACCTTTGAATTAGTTTCAATGCAGTCTCAAAATACGCATCCTGCCTTATTAAAGAACAAATTTACCGTATAATTTTACCATCCTGTTGATTTTTGATATCATCTATGCTATCATTCAATTACTGGATATGATTAATTTAGACAGATTGGAGATACTATGTCGTATAACATCATATTCTATGAAAAAGAAAATGGGGAATCAGAAATCTGGAATTTTTTGGAAGCCCTACGAAAGAATTCTTCCACAAATAAAGATGAACGCATACAATATAAGCAGGCATCTCTTTATATTGAATTGTTGCAAAACAATGGAACAAATCTTCCTGGCAATATAACAAAATACATTGATGAGGATATCTGGGAGCTTCGTCCCGGTAACAATCGCATCTTTTACTTCTACTGTTGCAGGGATGGTTTTGTACTTCTTCACAGTTTTCGTAAGAAAACCCAAAAAACACCACGCCGTGAAATCAAAAAAGCAAAATATGAGAGAGACAATTATCTGTCCAGAAAGGAGGATTCTAAGTTATGAAAACCTGGGATGATTACAAAGAGCATGTTAAAACGATTGACTCTGCCACTGGCAGAGATATCGCAGATATCGAAGAACAGGCTGCAATTATCAGTGAGATTATTAAACAGCGAAATGCCCTTGGTTTAAGCCAACGGGACCTTGCTTCTATCTGTGGTGTTCCCCAATCCTCAGTTGCAAGAATCGAATCTTTCCAAAGCACGCCTAATCTTGCAACTCTTATCAAAATACTGCACCACCTCGGCTTGAAGTTAACCGTATCAAAATAATCATATATACGGCACTAATCCAGCGGTTTGCGCCCGCTGGATTTTATATACCAAAGTATGCAAGGAAAGCTGCCGGTGGCAGGTTTTCTATATCCCGCTTCTCAACACCTTCTTTATTGGCTTACCTTTTGCCACTTCATCCACCAGCTTGTCTAACCAGCGTATCTTTTGAATAAGTGGGTCTTCTATTTCCTCGACACGGATTCCGCAGATTACTCCGGTGATTTTAGAAGCATTGGGATTAATTTCAGGAGCTTCAGCAAAAAATGCCTCAAAGTCTGCTTCTCTATTAATCTGAGACTGCAGTCCTTGTTCATCGTAACCGGTCAGCCATTGGATGACGGCATCGACTTCCGCTTTCGTACGCCCTTTCCGTTCAACCTTTTGTATGTACATGGGATAAACACTGGATACTTTCATTCTGTATACACGTTCGCTATTCACGCTTCACTCCTCCAATTGATTCTCTCTGGTCATACAGGTAATGTGCTCCGTTCTGATGTCATCCATCAGTTTCCAATGAATATCTTTATTCGCATGGTGATATACGAAGCCGCACTTTTCCTGTACTCGCTTTGATTTTTGATTACCATCAAAATAACCGCACCATAGCTTATCCAATTTCAATTCTTCAAATGCATAACGAATAAGCTCTTCGCAGGCTTCCGGGATAAGGCCTTGCCCCCAAAAAGGAACTCCAATCCAATATCCTATTTCTCCCTCATTGTTTGGAATATTGAGATTACTTGCTTCTCCAATCATCAATCCGATACTTCCAATCGCTTTGCCATCGCTTTTCAGGCAGACTGCATATGTCTCATCTGCAGACAAAACATCTTTTATTATTTCTCTGCTGTTATCCACACTGGTATGCGGCGGCCATCCGGCAACCGGGCCTACCTGTGGGTCTTTCGCATATCTGTATAGGTTCTCTGCATCCGATTCCAGCCACGGACGGAGAATCAATCGATTTGTATATAGTTCCATCTACTCCACCACCTTCTGATTTTGCTTTATGTTACCATGAAACTTAGCATTTGTCATTTCCTTTCTGCTTTCTATCCCCGCCTGCGCCAAAAATACCCGCCAGAGAAATCAATCTCCAACGGGTACCGCCTGCCTCATTTGTACTATTTTAAGAACTCTGAAGTCTTAATTTACTTTTCATTTACTGCAATCCAGATTTCGCAGGTATAGTTCGGATCATCGACCTTTTCTGACGGATACACTTCAAACTCAACGCCTTGCCCATACTCATACCTGTCACTTTGCGGAAAGAACTCTGAAACAATCTTTTTGTAGGTTGTTACGAATGCTTCCGGCATCTTTCCCTTACAGGTAAATACCGCATAAGTATGAGCCGGAATCTCTACAATTTCCAGATTATCATGTACAACTGGTCTTCCGTCATACTCCACACCAATGCCATAAGGAAATTTCAATGCTTCCATATCTCCTGAAAAACAGATTCCGAGCAGTCCCTCCATCTTTGGCATTTTGGGAAAATAACTGCATATCTCTCTTGTAGAACCATCCTCTGCACATGCATCCCAAAATGCACTGATATCTTTTGTCGCTGTCCCACTGGCCGGTTTCTCTACCGTCTTACGTTTGCAGATAACCTGAAACGCATCCATTTTTTCAATTCTGTAATTCATCATACTACCTCCTGTCAGAATAAGTTTTACAGACAGTCTGGAAAAGGATTTTACACTTCCGCCACGCCGTGCCTCGGTTGGCGTAATTCCATGAAACCGAACAAATGCGCGGGTAAAGCTCTCCGGAGTATCATAGCCATATTTGAAAGCAATATTTATGACTTTTTCCTGTGTATGAATAAGATCAGCCGCTGCCAGAGACAAACGTCTCATACGAACGTAATCTCCCAGTGTAAAGCCACACAAAATACCGAAGACTCTCTGAAAATGAAATACTGACGAATAGGCCTTCTTCGCCACCACTTCATAATCAATCTCCTCCATCAGATGATCTTCCATATAATTAATTGCTTTTTGAATACCTGCTATCCATTCCATGGCCTGTTCCTCCTGTTCTGTGCTTTCATTCTATCAGGAAAGAGTGACGATTTCCTGACATTTCGTGCTTTGAGATGTCAGGATTTTTATATAACTGTCTTCTTAACCGGATGACGGATTACCGTCTTCCATCTATCCCTTCCTGCCACCAGAACCCCTCTAAGGGAGGCACTACATAATC
>CAMKHH010000297.1 GCA_946412445.1 uncultured Eubacterium sp. | reverse complement strand
CATAAGAGCAGAGTGGTATGATTTTCTTCCCTTCTTTTCTCGCCTGGTCGACAACGGCCTGAAGCAGTCTTCCGGCAAGTCTCTGTCCCCTGTATTCATCGGAAACATAAGTATGATCGATAGTCCAGATGTTATCACCTGAGGGGTAGTAGGTTATTTCACCGGCTTCGCCGCCCTTGCCGTCTGCAAAATAAAATCTGTTCTCTCCTTGTTTTAGTTCCATATGAAAGTCCTCCATTCTGTGCATGGTTTTCTGATAGATATAGTATATCCCATAGAGGTGGATTTTGGAAGATGGTATCAAAAATAAACAGGTTTTCTGTATACCAAAGTATGCAAGGAAAGCTGCCAGTGGCAGGTTTTCTGTATACCAAAGTATGCGAGGAAAGCTGCCAGTGGCAGCTTTTCTGTATTGACTTTATAGGAGAATCCAATTATACTATAAAAATCTGGAACAATTCAAACATTCTGGCATATCTGCCTGAGATTCCAGTTTAACGGAAAACAGAATAATAAAACTCGAATGAGCAGTAAGATATGATTGAAATATGACAGCATCTTTGATATACTTTAATTAGGAACAGTATAAACTGTCGGAAAGAATGTATCTTTTGCTTCGAGTATTTTTGCCGCTCATTCGAAGCAAAGGAGACAATGTATGGAAAAAAGTACAGTAGGGCTTAAGGCGCATGACCCGGAGGTCTGCGAAGCATTATCAGTCCCGGAGGTGTTTGCAGATCTGTTTAATGGCGGCATCTTTGGGGGAAAACAGGTAGTAAACCCTGAATTTTTAAGAAGCTGTAGTGAGTGGCAGACCTTGCGGGTGCAAGGTGAAGATGACTCGGCCAAAGTCATAAAAAGATTCAGAGATGTAAAGATGGAGGTATCCGATGCCAAAAGCTGCCCGGAAATCATCCTGGCCGTGGAAGCACAGCGTGAAGTGGATTATGGGATGCCGGTACGGAGGATGACATATGATGGGGGCAGACTACATAGCACAGATGAAGAGGAAAAAGAAGTGGAACAGAAGAAATCATAAGCTGAAAACATCTGCCGAACTTGTGTCCGGGCTGATTGAAACAGACCGCCTGCTTCCGATCCTTTCCATTGTATTCTACTATGGAAGTAAGGATACATGGAAAAGACCGGTCGGACTCCATGACATTCTGGAGCTTCCGGAGGACTACCTGCCATGGAAAGACCGATTTACTGAGTATGACCTGAATCTGGTCAGCAGCGACACAGTCGATCCCAGAAATTTCAGAACAGGCTTGAGAGAGGTTTTTGAACTCTTAAGCGTCGTCTGGAGTACGAAAGAAACAGAAAAGCTATTGGCAAGGAAAAGAAAGTACTATAGTAATTTACCGAGGGAGAGCATCGAACTGATCTCAGTGTTCCTGGACATACCGAGTTTAAGAGAGAACCAGACACAATACAAAAATGAAAACGGAGGAATCAATATGTGCTATGCAATTGATGAAATGATTTTAAAAGGTGAAAAAAGAGGCGAGCGAAAAGGAGAGGCAAGAGGAGCAAAAAAATATGGCAGCTTATTGAAAAACCTTTTGGCTGCTAATCGCATGGAAGACATTCAACGTATAGCGGAAGATGACGATTATAGGGAAAGATTGTATTTGGAATATAATATTTAGAAAATCCTGGAAGAAGTTAGAATAAATACCATCCTTGTATGTTCAGATGAAAGTGTGATATAATCAAAAAAACAATCCATTCAAAAACCATGTCTAAAACCAGGAGGACAGGTGTATCCAATGCATAAGAGAAAATGGTTAAAGAGAACGATAGGTGTGCTTCTGATTGTTATTACAGCAGTCTTTTTTATTATCTGTAATATCCTGGTAGATGTTGCACTTGTTCCTGAAACGATGGAACAGACAGAGGCTTTTGGTGAAATTACGGAAGAAAGTATGGAAGCGCTTGTACATACGGATGATATCCAGATCAATCAGGCAAAAGCAGCCAATGAAACAAACGCATGGCTAGCACAGGCTCAATCAGAAAAGCTTTCGGTAACGACGAGTGATGGTTATCAATTGATTGGCCGGGTATTTTTTCAGGAAAAGGAGAGTCACAAGTGGGTGCTTCTGCTGCATGGGTATACCGGGTGGAAAGAGGAACTATATCCCATTGGTTATGAATATGCAGAGCAGGGATATCAGGTACTTGCCCCGGATTTGCGCTGCAGCGGGGAAAGCGGGGGTGATTTTATCGGCATGGGATGGACGGACCGGCTGGATAATCTGCTGTGGCTGAACTACATATTAAAACAGGATCCGGAGGCAGAGATTGTGATTCATGGGCAATCCATGGGAGCAGCCAGTGCACTGATGATGACAGGAGAAAAACTGCCCCAAAATGTAAAAGCAGTTGTCTCCGACTGTGCCTATACGGATGTATATCACATGTTTCAAAAGCAGATAAAAGAATGGTTTCATCTTCCGGCTTTTCCTGTTATCGATGGTGCAAATCTTGTGCTCCGTCTGCGGGGAGGATATGATATAAAGAAGGCCTCTGCAATCGAGGCTGTAAAGCAAACCAGGATTCCCATCTTATTCATTCATGGGGATCAGGATGTTTTTATTCCGGTGGATATGGCCAGAGAGCTGTACAAAGCTGCCAATGGAGAAAAAGAGTTATTGATTGTCAAAGGAGCGGGGCATGCACAGGCACAATATAAAAATCCGGAAGGGTATTATACAACCGTGTTTTCATTTTTAAAAAACTTTATCAAGAAAGGATAAGGCATCAAATGGATTTTTATAAACGGGTGGAGGCTGTCTGTAGAGAGGTCCCGTATGGCAGGGTCGCCACCTACGGTCAGATAGCACTGCTTTGCGGAAAACCGGGAAATGCCCGGCAAGTGGGCTATGCCCTGGGGCATAAAGTGTCGGATGTTCCGGCTTACCGGGTTGTGAATTCAAAAGGTGCCTTAAGCGGTGCATCCGCCTTTGAAATACCGGGGATGCAGCGTCATCTTCTGGAGACAGAAGGCATTTGGCTGGATGCTGACGAGCATGTGGATCTTGATAAATTCGGC
>CAMKHH010000296.1 GCA_946412445.1 uncultured Eubacterium sp. | reverse complement strand
TATTTCCTTATTATTTTTCCCAGACTCCGGCCACCAATACGGTCATATCGTCCTTCGCTTCATAGGCGCAATATGCCATAACACGTTCCAGAATACTGCGTCCAAACTCTTTCGGTGTTGTACTGTGAATTTGCATAATGATTTCTTTCATGGTTTCCTCCTCCCTGGAAAGGGGAAGAGCATCCAAAACTCCGTCTGTCACCATAATCAGATAGTCACCATTATACAGCTTTTTAGTCGTTGTATCAAAATCCAGCTGCTGTACCAGCCCCGCAGCAATACTCGTGGACGTGATTGTCTCCACCCACTGGTCTCTCTTAATGAATGAAGTGGCAGCTCCAGCTTTAAGAAAATCGCAGACTCCACTGTAGAGATCCAAAGAGCAGAGATCTACGGTCGAAAACATCCCGTCATTTCTCTGAAGAACGAGAGCGGAATTAATCATCTTAGCTGCGGTCTCTTTTGAAAATCCTGAAGTTATAAATTGTTCAAGCAAATCCACCACAGCCTCACTCTCTTTATTGGCATCCAGTCCGGAGCCCATCCCATCCGACAGGCACATGACGAACTTTCCCTCACCGTCTGTGCAGGCATAACTGTCTCCGGAAATATTTTCATTTTCCTTGGTTACCTTGGCAACTCCATACAATACTCTGTAATTTACATCTTCCATAAAAAGCACAGTATTATATTCTCCATTCAGTATCGTATGCCCTTCCTTCACAGCAGCCATACTTGTCCCACAAATTTTTGAAAGCACGCGGGATATCTCATGTAAAGTGATACATTGTCCGGCACGGGCACGCATCGTAATATAAATCTGTATCTTCTCTGCTGGCTTTTCCAGCATCCACATCTTTTTAACGATTACATGCTGCTTTCTCAATGCTTTTTTTACCTGCTCTTCCAGATTCTCAGGCACAGTACTGATGCTGTAGATGCTCTCAGCGGTTTTCTGCATGATATGTGCAACTTCCCCCAGCTGCTCTGCCACTGCAAGACGGTTTTCAATCAGCTTATTATTCCAGACCAGTGCCTGTCTGGATTGAAAAAACAACTGTTTTAACCGATCCAGATAACGTGCTCCATTAATACAATGCACCATCCAGTCTCCCTGTGCCCGGTTAATCTGATCTGCATCCCCTTCCTCCAGAATTCCTATAAGATCACAGGCCTGCTGATAATTCAGATGATAACATAGTCTCCAGCAGGAATCAAATTTACTGCAGCCGGTACACATCTCCTCCTGCACCCGGTTCAGTATCTCTTCCATCTCCCCATTAGACAGGTGTTCCTTACGATAAGGCATGCTGTAGAATGAGTTTGCCAGCCTTTGAAAGGAGTTGGCATAACGTTCCATCTGTTCTTTCTGTGGATGCTTCTCATAGATTTCAGCTTCCACTTTATTTTTTCTGGTTCTAAAAACAGTGATTGCCATGTCCCGTACAATCAGCAGACCGCCGAATGAGAGCATGGCAAGTATCCATCCCGGCATATAATACTCCTCCTCTATACCCTGTACTAAAGGAATATTATAACCGCCTGTATGTAAAAAAAATGTCAAAAAATCATGAAATTCCAGCAAAACTTTTCGGCAAAAATCGTAGTCTACTGTGATTCCTTAAAAAGGATTTCATTATCCTTAATCAATCCCAGCTTTTCCTTTGCTGCTTTTTCCAGATATTCATCACTTTGCATATAACTCTGCAAATCATTGATATCCTTGGTTCTTTGATTTTCTTCCGCTATTTTCTGTTCCAGTTGTGCAGTTTTTCTATCATTCGCATCAATTTTCGATTTCAGTGAATGACCTTCAAACAATAAAACTACCAATAATACGCTAACGACAAAAGTAATGCAGAGCATCGCCGCCTTATTCTGACGGCTGTGTGCCTTTGTGCGTTTTTTTTTGCCGGCGTTTCTTCTTTTTTTCATCTGATTCACCCTTATTATGACTCTGGAGACGCTCCCCTTTCTTACGTCCCACCAACTTGGTTCT
This sequence comes from uncultured Eubacterium sp., assembly GCA_946412445.1. Lineage (GTDB taxonomy): Bacteria > Bacillota > Clostridia > Lachnospirales > Lachnospiraceae > Novisyntrophococcus. Next base: position 1,066 of record CAMKHH010000296.1, on the reverse strand, counting down.
CAGCAATAGTTTAACTCTAAACAGACCGGATTTCAACCTTTTTATCACTTTTTTTACAATATTCAGCGGTATTCGTAATATTTTTAATATCTTTTTAAACAAAAAAGTAAAGAACCTGACAAAATATGGGCTGATGCTGACATAGCAGGCCAGACTTCCAAATAATACTCCAGCTCCCAGATAGCCCCTTAAGATGCCGCTGTTTTCCTGAAAATATCGGACAAACAGGAAAAGCGCACAGAAGATCCAAAACAGAAGATCCTCCAGGGCCATAAATGCTGAACTGTGTCGAATCACATTACGACTGATTTTCAGCACATCATAAGTAAGCACTAATAATGCTCCATACCAGATTGATTTCGCAAACAGCAGAAGTTCTCTGCTCATATAAGCACTCATACGAATTACCCGAACAGATGCTTGAAAAGGGAGCCGCTATTATTTTTCTGACCTTTGGAACTATAGACCAGACTTTCTACCTCCCCATCCAGATCCACTTCCCCTTCTGTCAGCTGAAGACGCCCTACGTGAAGCTCCTTTCCTTTAATTATCAACCTCCCTTCCGTGGTATCCAGCAGGATTTCATGTTCGTCAAAAGACAGCACGTCCACCACACCGCTTATGGTTCCGCTTTTCCTGTTTAACAGCTTTATCTGATGCAGTTTCCCGGAATGTTCTTCCATACAAAAAAAGCCTCCATATAACTTCTTTCTTATTATATGGGGGCTTTCACTATACTATTCCTTATTTACATATATCGGTACTTTACATATATCGGTACTCTACATATATCGGTACAGTTCCGATGCTTCCTCTTTACGGATAGTATCCTGCACATCCAGGATTTCAACCTTTACAGCATTACTGCCAAACTGAATCTCCAGAACATCTCCTGACTTAACCTGGACAGACGCTTTGGCCGGTCTTCCGTTAACCAGCACACGACCTGCATCACAAGCCTCATTGGCAACTGTTCTGCGCTTTATCAGTCTGGATACTTTCAAAAATTTGTCCAGTCTCATAGAATTAATTCATCATATCCTTTAAAGCCTTGCCGGCTTTGAAT
>CAMKHH010000295.1 GCA_946412445.1 uncultured Eubacterium sp. | reverse complement strand
TGAAGTGCCGCGGCCGAATTCAGGATAACGGCATCGCGTTTTGCCCCCTTTTCTCCGGCTAGAATCCTTCTTGTGATTTCCGCATTTTCCTCAGGGTTTCCACCTCTTAGATCTTCTTTTTCGCATCTAGTAAATCCGTACTGTTCCGGTGTGATCACATACGTCTCATAGCTTCCATTGCTTACCTCGCAGACTGTGGTGGGCGCGCTCATAGATATCTCATCCAGACCGTCCTGCCCATATACAACCATGGCTTTTTTAACGCCCAGATTTGCAAGCACTTTTGCCAGGGGCTCCACCAGACTTTCATCATAAACACCCATTAACTCCATATTGGCGCCGGCCGGGTTTGTCAAGGGCCCCAGAATATTGAATATCGTGCGTACAGTCAGCTCTCTACGCACAGGAGCCACATATTTCATGGACAAATGATAATTCTGGGCATATAGAAAACAGAGTCCGATTTCCTTTAAGATTGCTGCACTTTCTCTGGGCGCAAGGTCGATTTTCACCCCCAGAGCCTCCAGCACATCCGCCGCGCCCCTTTTGCTGGATGCGGCACGGTTTCCGTGCTTTGCCACAGGAACGCCCGCCGCCGATATCACAAGCGCCGAGGTCGTGGAAATGTTAAAAGAATTGGAACAGTCTCCACCGGTTCCTACAATTTCCAGTACATCCTGATCCTGTAAAAGCTTCACACAATGCTTTCTCATCCCCGCGGCGCAGGCAGTTATTTCCTCTATAGTTTCACCCTTCATGGCCATGGCAATAAGAAATGCGCTCATCTGTACCGGTGTAGCTTTACCACTCATGATCTCATCCATGGAAATTTCTGCTGCCTCGTATGTTAAATCCTCTTTTTTTGTAAGTGTTACAATCGCTTCTTTAATCATGTTCTGCTGCCTCCAATTTTTAGAAAGTTTTTTATAATGTCAGAGCCCTTGGGTGTCATAATTGATTCCGGATGGAATTGAAGTCCGAAGACCGGGTATTTCACGTGCTCTATTGCCATAATTTCACCATCCCTTGTTCTTCCTGTGACCTTTAAGCATTCCGGAAGCGTTTCTTCCAGAACGGCCAGTGAATGATACCTCGCCGCCTTTATCTCCTCTGGCATTCCCTCAAACAACCTGCTTTTGACATCTAAATTCACATAGGACTGCTTTCCGTGCATTAATTCTTTTGCGTAAGAAACGCAGGCCCCATAAGCTTCACAAATTGCCTGATGCCCCAGACACACCCCCAGAACAGGAATCTTATCCCCCAGCTTCTGTACAATTTCAATGCACCTGCCCGCCTCCGAAGGCCTTCCGGGTCCGGGTGAGAGTATAATTGCCCTGGGATCTAATTCCTCTATCTCTTTTATCATGCATGCATCATTTCGGATTACTTTCATATTTTCATCAAAAACTCCGATCTGCTGATACAGATTGTAAGAAAAGCTGTCATAATTATCTACCAATAAAATCATATATCTGCCCCTCCTTCTTCTGCTTTTTCATTTTAATCACACTCCAGAGCATCCATTACCGCTTTCGCTTTATTTATGCATTCCTGATACTCTTTCTCCGGTACACTGTCTGCCACAATCCCGGCCCCCGACCGCACAAAAACCTTATTGTTTTTCTTAAATGCCAGCCGTATGGCAATGCAGGTGTCCATATTTCCCGTGAAATCCAGATATCCAATGGCACCGCCATAGATACCCCGCTTATTATTCTCCAGTTCATTGATGATCTCACATGCCCTAAGCTTTGGTGCTCCCGACAGGGTCCCGGCCGGAAGCACCGCATCCACAGCGTCCAAAGCCGTCTTATCCTGACGCATCTGGCCTTCTACCGTAGAGCCAATATGCATGACATGGGAAAAACGTTCAATCGAAAGATATTTTTCCACCTTGACCGTCCCGAATCCGCAAAGCTTTCCGAGATCATTTCTCCCAAGATCCACCAGCATGTTATGCTCAGCCAATTCCTTCTCATCAGACAGTAACTCTTCTTCCAGCCTTTGGTCCTCCTCATAGCAGGCCCCTCTGGGTCTGGTTCCCGCAAGCGGGAATGTGCTTACCTTGCCATCCTCCACTTTTACAAGTGTCTCCGGTGATGCTCCCGCCAGTTCCACATCTTCACTGGAGAAATAAAACATATATGGTGAAGGATTCGTGGTTCTTAAAATCCGATAGGTATTCAGAAGGCTGCCTGTGTATTCTGCCTCCAGACGATTGGAAAGCACCAGCTGAAAAATATCACCTTCCCGGATATATTCCTTCACCTTTTCCACATTCCGGCAATATGCTTCCTTGTCAAACAAAGGATTGAATTCTGAAAGCAGTTTTCCCGCTTCTTCCTTCTTGGGTTCTCCATACTGAATCAAACGCTCCATATCATCCAACTCACGCACTGCTTTGTTATATTCCTCTTCTATACACTCCGTATGGATGTTTACGATCAGAATGATTTTCTGCCGGAAATTATCAAAGGCAATGATTTTATCAAACAACATCAGATCCACATCTTTGAAATGTTCCGTATCCTCAGCATCCAGATTCAGTCCAGGTTCACTGTACTTCATGTAATCATAAGAAAAATATCCAACCAGCCCGCCTGTAAGCGGCGGCAGGTTCTCTATTCTTGGTGCTCTGTTATCTTCCAGTATCTGTTTGATATAGGACCCGGGATGTTCTGCCCTCATCTCAATCTTCGCTCCTGAACGTATTGTCAGCATGTGATTTGTACAGGTCAGCTCCAGCGTTGGATCATAGCCAATAAAGGTATATCTCCCCCACTGTTCTTTGTCCTCAATACTTTCCAGTATAAAACAGTGGGTACTTACATTCTTAAGCCTGCGCAGAACCTCTACCGGGGTTGCAATATCAGATAAAATCTCCCGGCTCACGGGAATGCGTTTGTAATCTCCGGATTCCCGGATATTCCGAACTTGTTCGTAGGATGTTTGATTCATGGTCTGCCTCCCTTTTCGTTATATAACAACTTTTCCGTTCGCACGTCGGGCACTTCGATTTGCCGTTTGTACGTCGGGCACTTCGATTCACTTCGTTCATCTCAGT
>CAMKHH010000294.1 GCA_946412445.1 uncultured Eubacterium sp. | reverse complement strand
TACCTCCGCTTTCTCGCCATTAAATACCTCATCGTTTCCGTCGAAGTCAATTCTTGCTGTCACCACTCCATCAACATCTATAAAGGTTACATGTCCAACAATAACCCCACCCGCTGTCTTCAGAGCAATCGCTTCTGATGAATCAGGAGCCTTAATCGAATTACTTAAAGGTATTAAAGCGTAATCCCCTTTTTCAATATAGGTTCCGTCATCTCCTCCATCTCCCAGAACAGGAACATCAAAGGAAGCAGAAAGCTCTATTGGCTGGTCATCCAGGATTACCCCATCATCTTCTATTTCTTTTCCATCCTGCTTTACAGATGTTAACAGAGATGCCAGCAGATTCGTTACATCTTTTCCCGCTGCAAGCACACTGCGTTTTATTGTCTGTTTTTCAACCGTATCTACTGTAGACTCAGAATTCTGTGCTTTGCTTTCGTCAGGTTCTTGTGCAGACATACTTACAATATAATTCTTATTAAGAATTGATACATTGTGATCCCCGGAGGCCCCATTTTCACCATCCGTATTATATGCCAGATTCAGATGAAACTCAGCAGCTATGTCATTGTCTGACTGGTCAAATGCCTTATCGTCCCAGTTAAATATTACACTTGCGGTAATTTCACCCGATTTGTCATTTTTAGTAAGCTGAATATTTCCAACTGTTTTTCCTTCTTTTGTAAGCAGGTTCGTACTCTTTTCTCCTGCAAGATTAAATCCCTTAGCCACATGAAAAGAGGCAGTATCCCCATTTTTCACCTCGATATTCGGGGAAGCTTCGTCGTTTCCTGTAGGTATTTTAAATGATACCACGACTGAAACATTGTCTTTGCCGGATATTGAACCATTATCGGCAATTTCCGTCCCATTCTGGCTGACAACGGCCTTGACACTCGTTAGCACAGATGTTTTGTCTGTTCCCGTATTTTCAGCAGAGACAATGCTTGCGGGCATGCTGCTGAAAATCATCAGTACCGTCATTACCCAACTAATAAATGAACGTATTTTTCCTTTCATTTTTATAATCTCCCTTCTCAAAATTATCATTTTTTAAATAGAAAATCTCTATTCTATTAAATACTATACTAACTATAATAACTTTGCTTGAATTTTGAGAAGAGTAATCATTATTGTTTTTATATATGCGGAAATTATTGGGAATAAATTTTCTTTATTTGGAAATACGAAAGCCTTCCACTGGTGGCTTTCCTTCCATTCTTTGGTATCAAAAAGACAGCCACCCTGCTCCAGATGAAGCCAGAATGACTGCCTTAATTTTATTTATTATACACTACCAACACTTCTTACAACGTCCATAGCCCTGTGCTTCTGCATCAGCCTTGGACATTTGGTAAGCGTTGTCCGGATTCATTCGCCCACAATCCGGTATACTGTGATATTTACTACCGGTCTCTGATATCCAGACCATCTCTCCCTGCGTCTGCTGTGGCTGCTCTGTCGGCTCAGGAGCAGCCACAGGTGTGGACTCCACTACATGCTGTACATCAGATTGTGAAGGAGTTTCTGCCGCCGCTGCTTCGGCGGGCTTTGTCCCGGGATTCATGGAGGTACTTGGTGCGGTACTCCACGTAATATCTGTTCCGTCGCTTTTGGCAATAACAGTTCCCTGTTCATCCGTTCGGAATATTTGTATTCCATGCGCCTGAAATAACTTCAAAACGGAGAGATCCGGATGGCCATATTGATTTCCTTTTCCACAGCTTATAACGGCACAGTCTGGATTGACTGCATCAAGCAAGGCTTCCGAACTAGATGTTTCGCTGCCATGATGCCCGGCCTTGAATACATCCGCTTTCAGATCAATGCCCGTATTTAAAATGTCTTTTTCCGTCCGTGCCTCCGCATCGCCGGTAAACACAAATCTGTTCTCCCCATTGATGAGTCTGATGCCGACTGACCAGTTATTCAGTTCATCTCCATAGTCTGCATCCGCATTGGGAGAAAGAATTGTAAATTCTGCTGTTCCTAAAGCATATGTATTCCCTGTAACTGCCTGAGTGATGCCCAGCCCCTTGTCCTGAATCGCCTGCAGTACATCCATATAAGTCTGTGATGTATGCGTCTTTCCAGGCAGGATAACCATACCGATTTCAAAGTTATGGATTACATCGTCCATGCCCCCGATATGGTCTTCATGTGGGTGGCTGCCTATCACATAGTCAAGTCTGGTCACACCCTGTTGCTGTAAATAGGATACAACCGCCGCACCATCTTCATTTTCTCCCGCATCGATGAGCATATCCGCAGATGGCGTGTCTATAAAAATACTGTCTGCCTGTCCGACATCTATGAAGTGAAGCGACATCTGTTCGGCCTCTGGTGTCGGTTCAGGTGTTGCTATCTCTGTAACAGTTGGAGTTGGCAGGGATGTTTTCTTCTCATCCGCCTGATCCGCTTTGACGGACTCCCAGGCAGTTTCCGCTGATTGATTCTCCTCCTGCGGCGCCGCATATGCACTGATTGAGATCAGTAATACAGGAACAGCGATTGTGATGAACCGATTTAACTTTTTACCCAGGTGAAATCTTTTTAATTGCTCCGTAACCACCGGCAGCAGTGACATGCCAAACAACAGCATAAAAAATCCGGATAATCTTTCTTCGGTATTACCCAAATCAGCGAATCCGGCAAGTATAAATAATATACCCATAATCCATCGTGTTATATTGATTCTCTTTTTCATTATGCAGTTTCCCTCCTCACAAAAGCTAACCCAATGATACACCTTTTATGACTGGAAAACAATGGCGAATAAACCGGCTGAAATATTGCAAAAAACAGGGTAGATCCTCTTTTTAAGGATATACCCTGCCTTGTATTTGTGAAATCATTTATGAAAACCTTAATCTGATTTTCCAGATAAAAAAGCAGATAGCGGGGGTCGAACCCGTCTCTCCAGCTTGGGAAGCTAGCGTTCTACCGATGAACTATATCTGCATGCGTTCTATTATATCGCTTTTGCTAAAAAATAGCAAGAAGTTTTTGATGTCTGGAGAGGAAGTAACCACACCCGTACAGAAAACCTGCCACCGGCAGCTTTCCTTGCATACTTTGGTATAAA
>CAMKHH010000293.1 GCA_946412445.1 uncultured Eubacterium sp. | reverse complement strand
CCTGAAGGTCTATATCAGACATCTTCAGGCCAAGTGTCTCCGAAATACGCAGACCGCAGGCATACTGTACGCGAAGCAGCGCAGGGTAGAATACATGTGACATCTGGCTGTTTGGCCGAATGCTGTCGGCCTGCTCAAAAATCCTGCCTATTTCCTCATGGGTAAAGATATATGGCCTGTAATCCTCATGCAGGTCGGTTACACTTGTATGGTCAACAAGAACGGCGGGAATATCATGCCTGAGCAGATACAGCGCGAAGAGCCGGATGGCATGTACGTGGTGCTCTTGTGTTCCCTGATGCCAGTTGGGCTTCCGCTCAATGAACTTCCTCACAAGTTCTTCGGGAAGCCCTTTCTGGCAGTCAAAATCTACGCTCATCCTGTCCAATTCATGCAGGAGACGTTCTTCCTCACCGAACTTGAACCCCATCCGGTGCCGTTCATCCACGATACCGTTCAGGTGTACAGCCAGGGGACCAATGAAGGCTTCGTTCCTATTCTTTGACATACGGCATCACCTCCACTTCAAGTGCACACTTTCTAAGGTCTACGAGGTCAGTCCGCAAATAATGTTTAACAGCTTCTGGGGATGTGTGACCGAGGATGTCAGAGATGGTAGTGGATTCCACCCCATTTTGAAGGAGGTGTGTTGCAAGCGAGTGCCTTAATGTATGAAATCCGCTTGGCTTATCACGGTACCTAATCCCGGCGTCAGTCAGCGCTTTGCTCATGATGTTGTGCAGGTTGCTTGTTTTGGAAAAACCATCATAAGGAGGGATATGCCGAACGAAAACATGTTTACTTTCAGTGACAGGACGGCCATTCTTCAGATAATCAATCACTGCCCAGCCCACATCATCGGGAACAGGGAGTGTCAGTGGTGCCTTCGTCTTGCTCTGCACAATAGTCAAAGTACATGCCTGCCAGTCAATGTCTGAAAGCTTTAGCTCTCTGATGTCCCCGATGCGCAGACCGAGCCGCGCAGCAAAGAGCAGCATGGCGTAGTTGCGTTTCCCATTCGGATTTGTCAGATCGATTCCATTAAGGAACTTATCAATTTCTTCTTCTGACCATACGGTTGGGAGCTTTGTATGCGCACGGGGAGTAAGCCTGTCAGGCAGTTTTTCTGCAATAGGTTCTCTGATATAGCCGTTAAGGAAAAGAAAGCGGAAATACATACGTACCACGCTGATTTTGCCCCGCACCGTGGAAGTGGACCATCCAATCAGTGAATTGATGAATTGTTCCAAATGGAAGTATCTGGCCTCTTCTGGAGCATGAACCCCAACGGTGTCAAAGAAAAGAATGAGATCCTTGAGAACCGCCCGAGAATGTTTTACATACCCATAACAAACTCCATACTCCACTTTAGAGAGGAAAAATTTCTCTGTGCACTCCCTAAAAGGTTCGGGCCATATGATTTCCCCATGGAAATCCTGTCTCCTGAATATCATCCCGAAGTTGTAATACTCGGCCAGGGAACGGATTGCCCGGAAGTAATACATTTCATCCTTCGAATAAGTTCCGGACGTTACAAATCCACCGATTTGATTGAATCTATACGCAAGAAATTCAGCTCCCAGCTGTTGGGAATACTGCCTTTCTTCTGCGTATTCTGTGAATTCATCAAATACCTTATTGTACCTGCGCAGGGAGTCCGCAGAGTATTGAAGGTTCATCAACATTTCCCCAAGTTCTCCGCACAGGCTGCCTACATTGATTTGTCTTATCATGGCAAATCCTCCTGATATAGTATTAGTAGCACGGATGCCGTGCCCTACCTCTATCAAAAAGTATTATGACAAGTAAATCAAGAAGAAAACCTTGTAATTAAGCTATCTGGTTCAAATGCTTTCCATAAGTACTTGCTTTCCATAATAGTACTTATGACAAGCTTACCATAAGTACTACTTTCATCTGGTGCCGGGTGTTTATGGCATTCTCTTAAACCGATCCAGCCACTCGGAGGGGTTGATACCGGAGGTGAATGATGAGGCAGAATAAATCAAAGATACATGACAGTGCATTTTTCTGGAAGACCGCCTTACATTTTTTAGAACACGAACTGCCCGGAATCAGAAAGAAAAGCCAGAATACGGTTGCTTCCTACCGAACCTCGCTTAACATTTGTATTGATTATCTGGAGGACATGAAAGGATTACAGCGTGAGCGCATATGTTTCCAGGATCTGAATAAGGCAAACCTGAAAGAGTATCTTGTATGGATGGGACAGGTGAAGGAATGGAGCCCAAAGACCTGCAATCTTAGACTGACTGCTGTCAGATCCCTATTGTCCTATGCGTCGGAAGAATGTATGGACATAACCCCAGTTTTCGTATCAAGCAAAACGATACGTGGTCTGAGCGTCCCATCTGGTGAAATTGAATACTTTGAAGACCATCAAATGACAGCACTTCTTCAAGCACCTGATCAGGAAAAGCGGTCTGAACGTCGGAATCGGATGCTGCTCATCCTTGGATATGATGCAGCCATGCGGATTGGGGAACTGGTAAGCCTAAAGGTGGAAAATCTGCATCTTGATGCAGAAATACCCTATATCCGGATACTGGGGAAAGGCGGAAAATACAGAAGTGTACCTTTAATGGAGAAGACGCTCAGGCATCTTATGAACTACTTAGGGGAATTTCATAAAGATCCCTCAGAACCAACAATACCCCTATTTTACGCTGTTACACATGGGAGGGTACACCGGCTGTCGGATGACTGTGTCCAGAAAGTACTAAAGAAATCTGTAGATAAATGCCGTAAAGATGGAATCAAGATGCCGGGAAGCGTACATTTCCACATGCTCAGGAAAACCCGGGCTATGAATCTGTACCAGGAAGGCTGTCCATTATCCTATATCCAGCAGATGCTTGGTCACGAAAATATTTCAACCACATCTGGATTTTATGCGTTTGTAACTTTAGATACGTTAGCCAAAGCAATGGAGAAAACAAATCCAGACAATGCAGATGTGGAAAAGAACTGGAAAAGTGGAGAAATAACGAAAGCAATGTATCGTCTTTAGAAAAAACTATGCCGACATTTCCCGGGAGATTCTCATAGAACCTGGATTTTCCAGAA
>CAMKHH010000292.1 GCA_946412445.1 uncultured Eubacterium sp. | reverse complement strand
GTTTTAATGCTTCATCTGAGGGAGCGGTTAGTCCACTTTCCTCCCAGTATCCCTGATCCAAAATCATCTTGAGATAACAAGGGGAGTTATTAATCAAAACCTTTCCGCAATCAATACTGACTTTTCGCATGCCAAAATAGGTTTCCACAGTATCCAGGACCCGTTCTTCCCGGATTAAGCGGATACTCATATCATATAGATTCGGATGTTCCGGAGACCAATAATGCACTTCGTCAATAGCGTCTTCCGGTTTAATTCCAATCAGTACCTTAGTTCTGTATCCGTCTACAGAGACGGAAAGCCTTTTAACAGGCTTGCCCTGATAACTAATTGCAAATTCCAGGATGTCCTGCCGCTGGGATTCATTGATTGTAACCATTGCTTCCACTGTATCCGTATCAATATCAGGTATCAGCTTTATTGCTTCAATCGGGCATCCTTCCACCGCTTCAAGCCATACATTCTGCCAGATTCCGGTACTCGGTGTATACCAGCAGCGGCTTCCTTCTTCTTCCCAATACTGTTTCCCTCTTGGCTGCACTGTATCCGGATAATCAACTGCTTCGACCACAACCGTATTTTGCTCTTTGATTTGTTCTGTGATTTCAAACTGAAACGGTGTATAACCACCCTCATGGTCTCCCATATAAGTTCCATTAATCCATACTCTTGCCTTATAATCCACAGCACCGAATTTTAAGAAAATCCGTTTTCCATTCATGGCTTTTGGTATCATAAATACTTTCTTATACCATACTTTGTCGTGGAAAACATTTTCCTGAATTCCGCTTTTTTTCGTCTGATATGTAAAAGGCACTATAATCTTCTTAGAAAAAGTACAATCATTCATCCATTCATCCAGAGAATTAATTCTGTTCTCTTCGAAGTCAAATTGCCATTCTCCATTTAAGCTGTACCAGCACTCTCTTTTAAAGTCTGGCCGTGGATAATATTGTTCGTCCATTGCTTTTCTCCTGTCTATTTTATCGTTCCCGCCGTCATGCCTGCCACCATATATTTTTGTGCAAACAGATACATCACAAAGATTGGTATAGATATCAGGACTAAAGATGCAAATATAGTCCCCATATTGGACACCCCTGCAAATGCAGTATACTTTTGGGGGAGCAGCGTTAATGTCATCTCCTCTGCGCGGTTAATCATTACCAGCGGAAGGAGGTAATCATTCCAGCTGCCCATAAATGCAAAGATCAGAGATGTTGCAAAAGCCGGTTTTGACAAGGGAAGCATCATCCGGGTAAAAACTTTCCGTTTGGAGCATCCGTCAATTACCGATGCCTCTATCATCTCATCACTGATTTCATCCATAGAATTCCGCAGCAGCATCATGGTCATGGGAATTGCTGCTGCAACATGGGGGCCAACCAGACAAAACTTTGTATTCAGAAGTCCCATACTCTTTGAAGTAATGAAATAAGGTACGATAAAGCCTGCCGCCGGCATCATCATCCCTACCAGCGTAAGCATATATAAAAATTCTTTTCCCTTGAAATCCATCTTGGAAAATGCAAATGCAGCAAGTGACGCAATTGCAAGTACTACTACCATATCTATAAATGTAACCGTCAAAGAGTTACCAAGGTATACCCAGAAATTTGCAATATCACTCACATACCCATTCACAACACTGAATGTATCTGCTTCAAACAAAACCTTGTGGTAATTGCCCCAGCCACCACTTTTGAAGGATAACTGGATAATTTTGCATAGTGGATACAGCCAGATCACCAGCATCAATATGCAGAAAACCTGGGGTAAGATACTGGCCCCTGTCCGATTCTTTTTTCTTACTATCCCGTGTTTTTTCATTTCTTTCAGCTCCCATTTATCTAATAATCTGTATTCCTGCGTTGGATATACAGATTTATCCCGGCAAGGAACAGCGCAATTAACAGAATCACTACAGAGATAGCGGATGCATATCCCGCCTTGAATTCCAGGATATAACTACGGTACAACATAGTTGTAAGCATTTCCGACTTTCTGGCAGGACCTCCCTGCGTGATCAGCCAGACAATATCAAAGGTTTTTAATGTACCCACAATTCCCAGAATAATAACGGTAACATGCGTAGATGTCAAAAGAGGGAGTGTAATATGACGGACCATACGAAGATTAGAAGCCCCATCTACTTTTGCCGCCTCCATCACTTCCTTTGGAACAGACAGCAATCCCGTAATATACAACGTCATAGAGAATCCCACGTAAGTGTAAACATTCGCAAGTATAACAGCAAAAAGGGCGGTCTTTGGATTGCCTGTCCAGTCAATGGCAAGGCTGCCCAGTCCCATCCCACGAAGGGTCTCGTTGAGGAAACCGTTTTGAAAATTATACATCTGATTAAATGCCGTCCCTATTACAACCAGTGCGAGAACATTTGGAAAGAATATAATAGAACGCACCAGTCCCTTTCCAAAGACTTTCGTATATGTAAAACAATAGGCAAGAATAAAGCCCAGCACTGCCTGAACTGGAATTGTAATAATAAAGTATATCGCCGTATTTTTCAACGCAAGTCTGAAATAAGGGTCCTTTACCAGTTTTGCATAGTTCTTAACCCCTACAAAAAGCTTATCCGCACTTACTCCATTCCACTCATAAAGGGAAGTTTTAATATTGAATGCCATCGCGTAATAGGTAAAGACTGCCAGAAAAAGAAATACGGGCAGTATATACAGATACGCCGTCTTCGTATTTCCTAAGACACCATGCTTTTTCATGATCCTTTTTTGTTTTTTCTGGTGTCTGCCTTTGTGTTTATCCATCTACAGAAACCTGCCTTTCCCGGCAATTCCAGGCGCCGGAAACCTTACTCCATGATTCTCCATGAGCGGTTCCGGGCCTGGCTGCCTTTCATCTATCTGCTCATACCTGCCGATGCAGTCTGAACAGTCTCTAATGCTTCTTCCGGTGTCATGATTCCGCTGGCAACTGACACCAATGCATCATCCAACGCATTGGATATATCCGGATACTGTATCTCTCTTGCACCGGAATTGTTCTCTACATAATCCTGAAACATTTTTACAGCCTCTTTTTCATCCTCTCCATTCAAACTGGCAATGCCTTCCTC
>CAMKHH010000291.1 GCA_946412445.1 uncultured Eubacterium sp. | reverse complement strand
CTTCTGATTTACGCGAGTGACGAGTCGGACGGACATGCTCGCATGTTCACTCGTCTACCACAGAAGGAAGTGATTTTATGAAATTTGATATGCATTGTCATACAAAAGAAGGCTCCATGGATGGAAAAGTCATCATAGAGGAGTTTATCCGGCGTCTTGAGGAAAAAGCATTCGGGGGCATGCTGGTTTCGGATCACAATTCTTATGACGGTTACCGGAAGTGGAAGAATTCCATTAAAGGAAAACAACATCGTGATTTTGTGGTCCTAAAAGGTGTGGAGTATGACACGATGGACTGCGGGCATATTCTGGTTATCATGCCCGAAGGGGTGAAGCTCTGGATATTGGAAATGCGCGGACTGCCTGTTGGAATGCTGATTAAGATCGTCCATTATTATGGCGGTATCCTTGGTCCGGCACATCCTTTCGGAGAAAAGTATATGAGTGCTATGACGACGAGGCAGCAGAAAATAAAGTATGCAAAACGTCTGAGCAATCTGGTAAGCCAGTTTGACTTTATAGAGATATTCAATGCCTGCGAAAAAAAGTCTGTCAACGACAAGGCATATGAGCTGGCCCGGGAATACGGGAAGCCTGGTTTTGGCGGCAGTGATGCACATAAGACAGACTGTATTGGGATGGGATATACAGATTTGCCGGAATATATCCGAAGTGAGTCAGATCTTATTGCATACGTGAAGACCGGTCCTCAGATTGAATGCGGGGGAACCTTCTATGAGCGTACGACCAAAGACCGCCTGGGAAAGGCGCATGCAGTTCTGGTGGAGTCTTTTTACGTTTACAACAAGATGGGAAGTGCCTTTCGAAGCTATAAAAGGCATAAAGAGCTGAAAAATATATTTGACCGTCAAAAAGGACTGCATTAAAAAGCTGAATAATAAAAAGAAGCTTTACATTTGATATTCGATGTGTTAGAATCTTTACTTGTGGAATGTATTTCCACAATATCCTTGTTCTCTGGACGAGCCAGAGAGCCAAAAGTCCAAAAGGAGGTAAAAGAGCATGAACAAGTACGAATTAGCATTAGTCGTAAGTGCAAAGATCGAAGACGAGGAAAGAGCTGCAGTAGTTGAAAAAGCGAAGGGCTATATCACCCGTTACGATGGCACAGTCAGCGAAGTTGAAGAGTGGGGCAAGAAAAAACTTGCTTACGAAATCAACCATATGCGCGAAGGCTTCTACTATTTCATTCAGTTTGAAGCAGATGCCACTGCTCCGGCAGAAATTGAGCGCCATGTCCGTATTATGGACAATGTGCTGAGATATCTGGTTGTCAGAAAAGACACAAAGTAAGAAACCGGAAACTTATGTTTGATTGAATGAAATTAGAAGGAGGAAGAGCAATGGCTTTCAATAGAGGTGAAAGACGCGGACGCAGAAGAAAAGTTTGTGTATTCTGCGGTAAAGATAATGTTATTGATTACAAGGATGCGAATAAACTGAGCAGATATATTTCTGAAAGAGGAAAAATTCTCCCCAGAAGAGTTACAGGAAACTGTGCAAAGCATCAAAGAGAGATTACATCTGCAATAAAAAGAGCACGTCATATGGCAATTATGCCATACGTTGCTGATTAATATTCAGAGTAGTAAAAAAGCCGCGGCGTATTGCTGCGGCTTTTTTTACAGAAAGGAATTTTAAATTTGACAAAAGAAGAGGTACTTAGAAGCTGTTTTGGATATGATTCCTTTCGGGAAGGTCAGGAACTGATGGTAGACAGCATTATCTCCGGCCGGGATGTACTGGGGGTCATGCCTACCGGAGCCGGTAAATCCATCTGTTACCAGATTCCGGCTCTGTGCATGGATGGAATTACACTGGTGATTTCACCATTGATTTCTTTGATGAAGGACCAGGTTTATTCTCTGAACCAGGCAGGGGTTCATGCCGCCTATATCAACAGCTCTTTAACGCCGGGACAGAACCGGGCGGCCCTGAACCGTGCCCGAAAGGGGCAATACAAGATTATCTATGTGGCTCCCGAACGGCTGGAAACAGAAGAGTTCATGGACTTTGCATTACATAGTCAAATCTGTATGGTGGCAGTCGACGAAGCACATTGCATCTCACAATGGGGACAAGATTTCCGCCCCAGTTATCTGAATATTATTCATTTTATAGAAATGCTGCCCATCCGCCCAGTCTTAAGTGCATTTACAGCTACTGCAACCAGAGAGGTAATGGAGGATATTTCATGTATCCTGAAGCTTAAAGACCCGCAGGTACTGATTACGGGATTTGACCGCAAGAACCTGTATTTTGAGGTTCAGGCACCCCGGGATAAAGACACCTGGATACTTCGGTATATGGAAAAACATCCCGGTGAAAGTGGAATCATTTACTGTGCGACAAGAAAAAATGTGGATGAAGTCTGCGCACTTCTTAGTCAAAAGGGTATACCGGTTACCAGATACCATGCTGGTCTTGGAGATGAGGAGCGGCGCCGGAATCAGGAAGCCTTTATCTATGATGTCAAACCGGTAATGGTAGCGACCAATGCCTTCGGAATGGGGATTGACAAGTCCAATGTACGCTATGTTATTCACTACAATATGCCCAAAAACATGGAAAGCTACTATCAGGAAGCCGGCAGAGCCGGCCGGGACGGGGAACCGTCGGAATGTGTTTTGCTTTATGCTCCTAAAGATGTGGTGGTGAATCAGTTTCTGATTGAAAAAAGCAGTGAAAATCTTGATATGGACGGGGAGTCTCTAAGACTGATCCGGGAACGGGATGAAGAGCGTCTGAAAAGAATGACTTATTACTGCATTACTAAAGATTGTCTGCGAGAATACATTCTGCGGTATTTTGGAGAAAAGGCGGTTAACTGTTGTGAAAATTGTTCTAATTGCAATACTCTGTTTGAAGAAGTTGATATAACTGAAACCAGCCAGACAATTCTTGCATGTATCCGGCAGTGTAACGGCCGTTATGGAATGAATGTAATTACACAAACGCTGCGGGGGATGAAGCAGGCGAAATTAAAAGCGTATGGAATGTTTGATAATCTGCAGTATGGAAAGCTTAAAGATATTGGTGAGGTCCGTCTGAAACAGATGATCAACAAGCTTTTGCTGGAGGGCTATTTGGTGCAGACA
>CAMKHH010000290.1 GCA_946412445.1 uncultured Eubacterium sp. | reverse complement strand
GTGTATATATTATGCTTTTGCATACTTTGGTATACAGAAAACCTGCCACCGGCAGCTTTCCTTGCATACTTTGGTATAAAAAATTCACCCTCAGGTTATATCTTTGTAGTCTGAGGATGAACCTAAAATTATATATATTTTTTATTCTGTAACACTCACGGCAGCAACTTTGATTATATTACTGCTCCATCTGTTTTCCCAAAAACCCCGCAGCTACCTGTATTAAAACTTTTTCATTCTCTCCCAGTTTTGTTCCGGAACTTTTCCCACGGTCCATCAATATCACAGCACCGATGGCATCGCCAGACGATATGATAGGTACTACGATTTGAGAAATACTGTTTTTGTCGTCTTCATCTATCAGCTTTATAAATGCGCTTTCTTTTTGTCCCGCCATGACTGTTTTGCGTTCGGAAATGGCATCCTCCAATTCTTTGCTGATATTTTTTCCCTCAAATTCTTTTTGTCCGGAGCCACTGGCTGTTATAATCTGATCATGGTCGGTTATGCATACAAGATACCCGGTCAGCTGGGATAATACCTGTGCATACTCTTTTGCAAATTTTGCCATTTCACCCATTGGAGAGTATTTCTTTAATACAATTTCTCCTTCTCTTCCGGTAAAAATCTCCATTGGTTCCCCTTCACGGATTCTCATGGTTCTTCTGATTTCCTTTGGAATTACAATACGCCCCAAATCATCAATACGTCTGACAACACCTGTAGCTTTCATATAATTATGCTCCTTTAATTCAAGTTTTTTCTTTCTTACTTCTTTTATCTTCCTGATTTCCTGTTTCGATTCAATTTGATAGAGCTATTATTTGTAAGATTTGGATGAAATATACACTAAAATGGCATACGCAAAAAAAAGACGTCGACAGCCAGACGCCGACATCTTTTTTATATATCATAATATTCTTCCAATGTTAAACCTGTAAGTGCAAGGTACAGGGACAATGATTTCCCCACATAGCGTATATGCCATGGTTCGTAAGCGTAACCTGTAATTTTCTCTTTCCCTCTGGGATATCGGAGGATAAATCCAAACATGGGTGCGTAAACCGCAAGCCACTTTCCTTCCGGAGTCTCACCGAACTCCTCTTCCAGCTCATAATCCATTCCCGGTGATGAGATATCCAGTGCCAGACCGGTCTGATGCTCACTGGTCCCCGGTCGGGCCACGTACTGGTTCACTTCTTCAGCAGGAGATTCCTGCAGACGCTGCTGGTAAATCTGATTCTGCCGTTCAAAGGACCTATATCCGGAAACCCCATACAATAGATGACCAAAAGACTTTCCGTATTCCAAAAGCCTTCCCGCTGCTTCCGCAGCCGTCTCACAGAGCAGCCGCTTCTCTTCATGCCTTTCCGCACAAAACGGAAATTCGCAGACAACCAGATCACACGGAATATAGGTGGCATCCAGTGGATGCTGTCGATTGACCAGACTTGTATAATTCTGCATAAAAATCCCCTTCCTTTCAAAAATACTCATAGGATATATATGAACGAAGGGGGATTTTTATGAATGAAATATTTATTGATTTTCAAGAGCCTTCATGCTCATCTCTTCCAACAAATCTGTCTTAATCTTATAAAGATTATCTGACAAATCCACATAGACGGTCTGTGGATTAACAAGACGTCTGGATTCATCCCAGAGCGTCTCTTTCTCCCGGGTACATCTATCCCGGATCTCCATTACCGATGGGGATGTGTAGACACAGTTTCCCTTTTGGAATATAGGAACCAGCAATTCTCTTAAGCGGTAAGTTCCACCTTTCAATCTGGTTTTTTTCCATGTCTCAATAGGATCAAACAAAATCATATCTTCCGACTCATCAAACTGTTCCCCTGCCAGACAGATTAAATCAGCTCTGATTTTTCCGCTTTCAATATCATATATACGGAAAATTGTCTTATCGCAAGGATTCGTGACCTTCTCCGTATTTTCGGACAATTTGATTTTCGGGATGAATTCATCCTCCCATGCGTTCTTAAGCGCAGCAAGCTTATAGACGCCGCCAAACGCAGGCCAGTCGCCTGAAGTAATCAGATTCGTACCCACGCCCCAGGAATTAATCTTCGCACCCTGCGTCTTCATGCTGTCAATCAGATACTCATCCAGGTCACTGGAAGCCGATATGATTGCATCTTCAAATCCTTCTGCTGCCAACATCTCATAGGCCTTTTTTGAGAGATATGCCAGATCACCGCTGTCAATACGAATCCCATAACCCTTCATCTCCATGCCTGCATCCCGCATCTCATTAAAGACACGGATGGCATTGGGTATTCCGGATTCCAGAACATCATACGTATCCACAAGCAGGATACATGCCTTCGGATATAGTTCGGCATAAGTCTTAAACGCAGTATATTCATCTGGAAAGCTCATAATCCAGCTATGTGCATGGGTTCCTTTCACCGGTACATCGAACATCTGTCCGGTCAGCACATTAGAGGTTCCGATACATCCTCCAATCATGGCTGCTCTTGCACCATAGATACCCGCATCCGGCCCCTGCGCCCGGCGGAGTCCGAATTCCATAACACCGTCACCTTGAGCCGCGTAACAGACCCTCGATGCTTTAGTTGCAATCAGACACTGGTGATTGATAATATTCAGCAATGCAGTCTCTACAAGCTGTGCCTCCATCACAGGAGCAATCACTTTAATCAGTGGTTCTCTGGGAAATATCACCGTTCCCTCTGGAATCGCATAGATATCACCGGTAAAATGAAGCCCTCTCAGATATTCCAGGAAATCCTCATCAAACATCTTAAGCTCCCGCAGGTAATCAATATCATCCGGGGAAAAGTGAAGATTACGGACATACTCAATCACCTGCTCCAGGCCTGCCATAATCGCATAGGCACCGTCACTGGGATTTTTCCTGTAAAACGCATCAAAAACAACAATCTGGCTGGTAGGATTCTTGTAGTAACCCTGCATCATTGTCAGTTCGTATAAATCTGTCAATAAGGTTAAATTCAGCGCTCTCATAAAACCTCCATACTTGTATCTTTTCATTATCTTTTTATAATTGAAGGATAACCTGTTACCGTTCATTCTTAGAACTGTAACCAAATTTTACTTATTATAGCACTGACCAAT
>CAMKHH010000289.1 GCA_946412445.1 uncultured Eubacterium sp. | reverse complement strand
CTTGTTGGTCTGCTGCCAAATTTGCAGTAAATCTTCATGCAGTTTTTCCTTTGTAAATTCATCCAGTGCTGAAAATGGTTCATCCATCAGCAGAATCTCGGGACGGATACCAAAAGCTCTGGCGATATTTACCCTCTGCTGCATTCCGCCGCTCAGTTGCCTTGGAAAATGCCTTGAAAATTTTGTAAGGCCTACCATCTCCAGCATTTCCTCCGCTCTTGCAGAGCGATCCTCTTTCGAGTAGTACATAATCTCCAACGGAAGCTCAATATTCTTTTTAACAGTCCGCCAGTTGAACAACACCGGCTGCTGAAATACAAAACCGAATTTCTGCTGCAATCTGATTTCCCTTGGAGTCATTCCTGCTATTCTGACAGTTCCCTCCGTTGGTTCCTGTAAATCCGCAACAGCGCGAAGCAAGGTGGTTTTTCCACATCCGGAAGGACCCAGAAGAGATACAAATTCACCCTTGTAAATATTCATATTCACACCTGTTAATGCCTGCACGTTCTTATTTGAATTATCCTCAAAAGTAACTCCCAGATCCCTTATCTTTATTTCTACTTCTTTTTTTTCCGTTTCACACATGGCATTACCTCCGTTGTAACAAAAAAACATAGCAAACGTATGCATCTCCAGCATCTTTGCTATGTTTTATATTTTTCTTAAATTTTATATGGAGATTATAATTTTTACAGTCATCCTTTTCAATGCTTTGCAGCACAAATCGTCTTGTGCCCTGGCACATTCTAATCTGCATATATTGTTTTATATATCCTTATACAGTCTTCTCTGGTCACTGCCTTCCTTGTGTTTCCGGGGCTGCCGGAAGTAATTGCATCCTCTGCCATTTTTTCAATGGTTCTTGTAAACGCTTCCTTCTTTACACCATATTCTGCGAGGGTAGGCACTTCACAAATTACGCAAAGCCTGTCAATTGCTTCAAGGAACTTGTTTGCCGCTTCAATATCCTCATCCTCTGCCCGGGCCACACCTACTGCCTTTGCCAGCTTCGCAAAGCGTTCATACGCTCCTTCCATTGCAAAGCTGATACATGCTTTTAGCAGCATGGCATTGGACAGCCCATGCGGAACATGGAACAATGTACCAATAGGCCTGCTCATCCCATGTACAATAGTGACGCTTGAATTATTGATACAAATTCCTGCTTCCAATGCCGCAATAGACATCTCCTCCCGTGCTTTTCCATCATAGCCGTTCCTGTATGCCTTCGGCAGATATTCCAAGATCCTTTTTATTGCTGAAACAGCAAGTGTATCCGTCATGGGAATTGCTTTTTTAGAGGTATATGCTTCCACCGCATGGGTAAACGCATCCAGGCCGGTGGCCGCTGATACTGATTTCGGCATATCCATTGTAAAATCCGGATCAATAACAGCGATTTGAGGCACAAGACAGTCTCCTTTCAGCAGCATCTTAATGTTTTTCTCCTGATCCGCAATAATCGTAAACCTCGTGGCTTCTGAGCCTGTTCCCGCAGTAGTGGGAATTGCAACAACAGGTGGAACATCTCCCGTAATCTCTTTTCCCATGTAGTCCGTAATTTTACCGGAATTTACCACCATTGCCGCAATGGCCTTGGCTGAATCAATGGGGCTTCCACCGCCAAGGCCAATTATAAAATCACATCTTTCCTCCCTGTATGTGCGTAAACCCTCATCTATCATCCGAACCGTTGGTTCACCTGTGATTCCGTCAAATACTATGTATTCAATTTTTTTCTTTTCCATCAGTTTAACCAGCTTTTCGTACATCGGGGATTTTCCTACATGTTTTCCGGTTACAATCAGCGCCCTTTCCCCGCAAGTATCTATGTATGGCATGGCCTCATCCAATGCATTTATACCTGTAAAAATGTGTTTTGGTACTGTAAAATATGCCATATATGCTCCCTTCCTCCTGACCTTTTTCTTAAATAAATTCTTCATCCACAATGCTTAATACTTTTTCCAGCTTATCCATTTCTTCCTCTAGTTGTTCTGCCGTAATAGTAAGCGGCGGGCAGACAAAAATCATATTTTCATGCGTGTAGGTCATAAACCCCTCTTCCTTTAGTTTTCCTAAAATTTTTCCCATGATGCCTTCCGGATCCTGTCCATAGGAAACGAGAGCTTCTTTCGTCTTCTTATCCTTTACAAGCTCCACACAGGAAAATAATCCAATATACCGAACATCGCCAACACATGAATGAATTTTCTGCATATTATCCAGTCTCGCAGCCAGTACTTTCCCTGTTTTCTCCACATTATCAAGTATATCCGCCTTTAGATAATAATTTACACAAGCTACTCCGGCTGCACACGCAAGCGGATGTCCGCTGTAGGTCAGACCGCAGGATAATAAGTGTTCATCGAAGTATGCCGCAATCTTACTGCTTACGGCGACACCGCCTAGCTGAACATATCCACAGGTAACCCCTTTTGCAAATGTAACAATATCCGGAACAACATCAAAATTCTCAAAGGCGAACATCTTACCGGTCCTTCCCCAGCCCGCCATAACTTCATCACATATCAAAATAATTCCAAACTCATCACAAAGCTTGCGAACTCCCGGCAGGTAACCTTTGGGTGGGATAATCACACCATTAGATCCTGTAATTGTTTCAATTACAATCGCTGCTATACAATCCGGACCTTCGTAAAGAATCTGTTCTCTCAGCTTTGCCAGGTAGAACCCGGATGCTTCTTCCTCAGATGCAAATTTAATTGGCTCCCTGTAAATATATGGATCAAAAAATTTAATAAATCCTGGAATTCCAGGCTCCAGTGGAAATCGTCTTGGCTCACCGGTTAAGTTTCCCGCCCCGAATGAAGAACCATGATAGCTTCTGTAGCGGCTGAATATTTTTTTCCTTCCGGTATACATCCTTGCAATCTTTATTGCATTTTCATTAGCATCTGCCCCGGCGTTGGTAAAAAAGATTTTGCCAAAGGTGTCCGGTAACAAATTGACAATCATTTCAGCCAGCTCTGATCTCGCTTCTGCTGCATAAGATGGTCCTACAAAACAGAATTTGTCGGCCTGCTTCTTAATTGCATCTGCAATATCTGTATTTCCAAATCCAAGATTTAAATTTACCAGTTGCGATGACATATCCG
>CAMKHH010000288.1 GCA_946412445.1 uncultured Eubacterium sp. | reverse complement strand
ATTACATATTATCAGATGCTGCTCAAAGCTTTCTGCAATTACTTAAAAAAAACGAACTATAGTTTCAGTTTCATAAAAAACGATGGATTTCCATCGTTTTTTTGTGTCTACAGAAGGAATTATCTCTATGCTATGATGATACCAGGGTCAAAAGTTACTTTTAACACAAACAAAAGAAAGGGGAATGAATGGATGAAAAATGCAAAAACAGTGGTCGGGAAGTACTGGAAAGTGTATCTGGCTGCGGTGGTTCTGGCAGTAATATGTGATATGATCGGAACTGTAAAAATTGACACAGGGATAGGAACCTTAACGTTATTTCCTATGGTATTTGCAGTAATACTTGGGGGTCTTTTAGGACCGGATGTCCTGAAGCTGTTAGATACTGAACAGTCTAAAGCCGGAGGAACTCTGGTACTTGTTGTATTAGCTCCGTTTATGGCTAAAATGGGCATTTCGGCAGGGGCAAATCTGGATAAGCTGGTATCTGTTGGACCGGCACTTATTCTGCAGGAATTTGGTAACTTGGGAACCGTCTTTTTATCACTGCCGATAGCGCTTCTTCTTGGTTTGAAAAAAGAGGCAATCGGAGCTTGTTATTCGATTAACCGGGATTCAAATCTGGGACTTACTACCGATATATATGGACCGGATGCAGCAGAGACAAAGGGTACATTTGCGGTCTATATTGTGGGCTCGGTAATCGGCACTGTCTTTATCAGCATTTTAGCCGGGGTTGTGGCATCCTGGAATATCTTTCATCCCCTTGCTTTAGGAATGGCAAGTGGTGTGGGAAGCGGCTCTATGATGCTGGCCGCCACCGGTGTATTAAGCGAAATGTATCCGGCTTATGCAGACGATATCATGATGCTGGGAGGTACCAGTGATATGCTTACCGGTATTACAGGGATATACATGGGGACCTTTGTAGGATTACCATTGGCCAGAAAATTGTATGCATGGCTGGAGCCTAAACTGGGAAAAAAGAAGCATAGGAACGGGGTAAAATGATGAAAAGATATGTTATTCAGCAGATGGCATTGTTATGTTTGGTGTCGGTGATTATGATATTGACGAATCTGATCGGCTATGATATGCCGCTTACAGACTCTATAATTGGGATTTTAGTGCTTGACGGCATAGCCTTGTGCGGTTTGGCGATCAGCAAATACATGAGCCGTTTTATCCATTTACCGTCCATGATGTATGTTTCTCTCACTGCTCTTTTACTTGCCTGTCCAATATCACCCGTACAGGGCTGGATTGTAGAAACCACTTCGCAGGTGGCATTTATGGCTCCTGTAACGGCTTTGGGAGCCTTCGCTGGAATTTCTCTGAGTAAGGATTTAAAAAACTTTGTTAAAATGGGATGGAAAATGGTGTTTATTACTTTGTTGGTTATTTCGGGAACTTTTATTTTTTCTGCATTGGTTGCAGATGTGGTGCTTAAATTGACTCACGCTGTTTAAATGTGGTGATATCAGAATGAAAAAGAAAGGAACTTTGCAAATGGATACATGTGATATTTTAATCAAAGGCTGCCGTATTCTGAGACCGGATATGTCAGTATCGGATGTGTGTAGTGTAGTAATTCAGAACTCATACATAGAGAAAATCGGAAAAGAAAAAGAGCTGGAAAAGGAGTTTACAGCAAAAGAATATCTTGATGGAAGCGGAAAGCTTTTGATGCCGGGTCTGGTGGATGCTCATACACATACTTGCCAGCAGCTGCTCAGAGGTCGGGTTTCTGATGAATATCCGATGGTCTGGACGAGGTTTCTGGTTCCTTTTGAAAGCAATTTAAGACCGGAGGACTCTTATATCAGTGCTCAGTTATCTTGCCTGGAAATGATAAAGAACGGAACAACTGCCTTTGCTGATTCCGGCGGTGTGCATATGGATCGTGTGGCTGATGCAGTTCTGGAGTCAGGTATGCGTGCAGCGATAGCAAAATCAACAATGGATATGGGAAATGCAATCACCGGGGCGATGAAAGAAACTGCCGAAGAATCCATTACGCATACGCGGGAATTATTTAAGAATTATCATAATGCCGGGGATGGCAGAATTGCTATTTGGTTTGCGATTCGCCAGGTGATGACCTGCTCACCAAAACTGATTGAGATGGTCAGGGATTCCGCAGCAGAGTTACATACGGGCATTCATGCTCACTTGTGCGAACATAAGGATGAAGTAAGTTATTGCCTGCAAAACTATAAGCTCCGTCCGGTTCAATTCCTGGAATCTATGGGAGTGCTGGGGCCTAACCTATTAACCGCTCATAATGTCATGCTCTCGGACGAAGACATTACCACTCTGGCAAAGCGGAATGTAAAGATTATTCATTGCCCAAGGGCGAATCTGGCAAACCATGGATTCCCTAAAGCTCCCCAGATTGTAAATGCGGGCCTGAACGTTGGATTAGGATGTGACGGCGCAGCCCCTTCTAATCTGGATCTATTTGATGAAATGAAGATACTGCGTTACAGTATGATTGCATATTGGGGACTTCCTTCGTTTGACCCTGTGGTGATGACCTGCCCGACAGTTCTTAAAATGGCAGCTCAGGGAGGTGCAGCCGCTATAGGTGAAGGTGAACGGCTGGGAAGTGTAGAGACGGGGAAAAAAGCAGACGTTATCCTGTTAAATATTGATCAGCCACATTTGACTCCTTCACAAAATCTTGTGAATACGATTGTGGAGGCGGCTAATGGTCACGATGTGACAGATTCCATTATTGATGGCAAAATTGTTATGAAGAACAGAGAAGTGCTGACACTGGATGAGGAAAAAATCCGAAGAGAAGCACAGCTTCATATGGAGAGCATTATTAAAAGGGCATATTAAGTACAGGGAAACAGGCAGCATCTACTTAAAATAAGCTAGGCGCTGCCTGCAGTTTTATACTAAATCAGTTTATTTTCAAAATCTTGTAATTCGTGGAAAATATTATCGACAACAGCAATATCTCTATCTACACGATATAGCATAAAATATCTATGTGATAAAAAATTAATTCTTCTATATCCTCGTTCTCTGAGTCTTGGGTTTTCACAATAACTTAAACTATCAGCAACCTGCTTTAAACTGTTTTTTGTTGCTTCAAAATCATCCAGTAAATTGC
>CAMKHH010000287.1 GCA_946412445.1 uncultured Eubacterium sp. | reverse complement strand
GCCTTATTCCTCATTTCTATGAAGGAGAAGTAAACGGTGAGATCAGGGTTTGTGATATACTCACTGCAGACAGTGAATTATATGAGATAGCTCCCTTGGTGGGCAGTGTCTTCCAAAATCCAAAATCTCAGTTTTATACAGTGAAAACAGATACAGAGATTGTATTTGGATGTGAAAATGTCGGAATGCCCAGAGAACAGATTCTCTCAAATTTTGAGGATACAGTTCATGAATTGGATGTTTCTTCTTTGCTTGGGAAAAGCTTGTTTGCTCTCTCAGGGGGTGAAAAGCAAAAGATAGCCTGTGCATCTGTGGCAGCATTAGGTCCCCCCATTATCGTAATGGATGAACCAACCTCGAATCTGGATATCAGGACCATTTTTTATCTAAAGTCAATCATTAAAAAGTGGAAGGACGCCGGGAAAACTGTAATTATCGCAGAGCATCGTCTGTACTGGCTCATGGATCTGGCCGATAGAGTTATCTATATGGCTAATGGACGTATTATCCAGGATGTTTTTATTGCAGAATTTAAACGATACACAGATGAGAAGCTGCATCAGATGGGACTGCGCAATTCAGTAATATCTGGAGATGATTTATGGAAGGATATCAGGAGCAGTGAAAGAATAGAGTTCACAAACTTTAGTTTTGCATATAAAAATGCAAAGAAAGATGCACTTAATATTGAGGAGCTTTCCGTTCCCAAGGGTGCCGTTGTCGGCGTGATTGGAAATAATGGCGCAGGAAAAACAACTTTTGGAAGATGTCTCAGCGGACTCGAAAGACATGTGAAGGGTACGGTGACTGTGGAGGGCAGGAAAATCGACAGGAAGCAGAGGCTTGTATTGTCCTATATTGTGATGCAGGATGTAAATCACCAGCTCTTTACGGAAAGCGTGCTGGATGAAATTTTACTTTCGTTGGAAAAGCAGGCAGGCACCTTAAAAGAAAGGGAAAGGAGAGCAGTGGATATACTGCAGAAGCTTAATCTAAAGGAATTCAGCGACTGCCATCCGATGGCGTTGTCCGGTGGGCAGAAACAACGTGTAGCTATAGCCGGTGCGCTGGCATCAGGCAAAAAAATCCTTATCTATGATGAGCCGACCAGCGGGCTGGATTACAGGCATATGCTGGATGTTGCAGGAGCAATTAAGGAGATGAAAAAGCAGGATAATACCCAGTTCATTATCACCCATGATGCAGAACTTGTTTCTTATTGCTGTGACTATATCATGATTATGGAAAATGGTAAAATTATGAAACACGGGTTCCTGTCGGACAGGGAGGTGCAGAAGGCTGTTCAGAACTTTTGGGGACAATCGTTCTAAATGGACATATATATGTACAAAGCGCCCAGAATATGCGATGCTTATTGATAATTTTCATCATATAGGTGGTTAGGTTTGACTTGTCTGAAATCTGTTTGCTATAATGAAAAGGTATTAAAAAACCAGTTTAGCAGATGGGAGAGGTGAAGATGAAACAACACAAATTCTGGGCAGGAGCATTGATTTTTTGTCTAGTAATGGTTTTTTACACCGGATACAAGAATAAGTAAACATTAGAGGAGGATAATCATGAATATTAATTGGAAAAAAGTAGGTTTATTTGCAGGAGGAACGTTATTCGGGACAGCCGGGATCAAAATTCTTTTCAGTGATGATGCAAAGAAATTATATACAGTATGTACGGCAGCTGTGCTGCGCGCAAAAGAGTGTGTCATGGATACAGCGACAAACGTACAGGAAAATGCAGAAGATATCCTGGCCGGGGCAAAAGATATCAATGAAGGGCGTGCCCAGGCAAAAGAGGAACAAACCATGGAGGATGAGGCATAGGCCATATATACGCAAAGGATAAAGCAGAATGAAATTTATAATAAAACATGAGATAAAGGGGCGTATGCGTGTACATTTTGCACAGAGCAAAATGACCTTTCGGGAAGCGGATACATTAGAGTATTATTTGACAACGCTGCCCCAGGTTAAGACGGTCACAGTGTATGAGAGGACTGCAGACGCTTCTATTCAATTTGATGGAAGCAGAGATGAGCTTATCACGTTGCTGAAAAAGTATCACTGCCGTGATATGGAAGTCCCGGAAGATATAATTGAAAATTCCGGAAGGAAATTAAATGCAAAGTATAAGGAAAAGCTGATAGGTCAGGTAATCGTGCACTATGGAAAGAAGTGGCTGCTTCCCTATCAGGTCAGAGCGCTGATTGCCGGCGTGCGTTCTGTACAGTATATCTGGAAAGGGCTTAGGAGTCTTTCAAAGGGGAGGCTGGATGTAGCGGCCCTTGATGCGGCCGCTATTGCCACTTCAGTTCTCCGTGGCGACACGGACACAGCGGCTTCTGTCATGTTTCTGCTGGGCATCGGCGATACACTGGAGGAATGGACACATAAAAAATCAGTGGGCGATTTGGCACGGAGTATGTCACTGAATGTAAAGAAGGTCTGGTTAAAGACAGAGGAGCAGGAAGTGCTGACGGATGCATCCCAAATTGTTACGGGGGATCAGGTTGTTGTGCGGATGGGAAATGTAATACCATTTGACGGCAATGTTACAGAAGGCGAAGCCATGGTCAATCAGTCCTCCATGACAGGGGAAGGACTTTCGGTCAGGAAGACTGCCGGAACCTATGTCTATGCGGGCACGGTTCTGGAAGAGGGTGAAATTGTTGTCCGGGTAAAGCATACCAAGGGGACAAGTCAATATGAAAAGATTGTCACCATGATCGAGGATTCCGAGAAGCTTAAGTCAGGGGTGGAGAGTAAAGCAGAACATCTGGCGGACGGCCTTGTACCGTACACACTGCTGGGTACAGGACTTGTATGGCTGTTCACACGAAATGTAACAAAAGCGCTGAGTGTTTTGATGGTTGATTTTTCCTGTGCTATGAAGCTGGCAATGCCGCTCTCTGTTCTGTCTGCGATGAGGGAAGCAGGGGATAAAAATATCACTGTAAAGGGCGGAAAATTTCTTGAGGCGGTGGCGGAGGCCGACACCATTGTTTTTGACAAAACAGGAACCCTGACAGAGGCGAAGCCTATGGTAAAGGAAGTTCTTTCTTTCTGTGATGAGGAGGCGGATGAACTTCTTCGCATTGCGGCCTGCCTGGAAGAGCAT
>CAMKHH010000286.1 GCA_946412445.1 uncultured Eubacterium sp. | reverse complement strand
GTTTTCCTGTATCAGGAAGTTTACTTGTAATTCCGCATACGATATCCAATGATACCTGTTTTATCACCATCTGTTATTCTCCCAGGTTTACAATTGCTTTGTCCAACACCTCATCCATGGATTCCATGAAGCAGATTTCCAGACCATCTTTAATTTCAGTTTCAATTTCTTCCACGTCCGGACGGTTTTCGGCGGGTACCAGAACCGTAGTGATTCCTGCCTTCTTTGCAGCTAAAAGCTTCTCCTTCAGGCCTCCGATAGGCAGCACCCTTCCCCGAAGGGTAATCTCTCCGGTCATCGCCACATCTGCCCGTACAGGAACACCGGTAATTGCAGATACCATAGCTGCAGCCATGGTTATTCCGGCTGACGGTCCGTCTTTTGGAACCGCACCTTCCGGAATATGTATATGGATATCATTCTCCCTGAAAAACTCCTTTGGTATCTGATACCTCTCTGCCACCGACCGGATATAGCTGATTCCCGCCTGAGCAGATTCTTTCATCACATCTCCCAGTTGTCCGGTCAGAAGAAATTCTCCTTTTCCAGGCATGATATTCACTTCAATCTGAAGTGTGTCCCCGCCGGCACTCGTCCACGCCAATCCGCGCACGATGCCAATCTCCGGCTTTTCATTTGCCTTCTGGTAATTGAATCTGTGTCTGCCCAGAAATTCTTCCAGATTTGCCTTATCAACCTCCACCGCAGATGTCTTCTCCTCCAGGATAATCCTGGCTGTCTTTCTGCAGATGCGTCCGATTTTACGTTCCAGATTACGAACGCCTGCTTCCTTGGTATATCCGCTGATGATCTCTTTTAGTGCATTATCTTGTATCTGAAGCTGCCCTGCTTTGATTCCATTTGATTCCATCTGCTTGGAAATCAGATGTTCTTTCGCAATATGCTCTTTTTCGTTCTCTGTATAACCGGAGATTTCAATTAACTCCATGCGGTCCAGAAGCGGTCTGGGAATCGACTGCACATCATTGGCCGTAGTTATGAATAATACCTCGGACAAGTCCATGGGAATTTCCACATAATGATCTACAAACTTACGATTCTGTTCTGCATCTAAAACCTCCAGAAGCGCCGAGGAAGTGTCTCCTTTATAGTCTGAACTGACTTTATCGATTTCATCCAATAATATCAGTGGATTTTTCACTCCCGCCTGGCGAATCCCTGATGCAATCCGTCCCGGCATGGCTCCTACGTAGGTTCTCCTGTGTCCTCTGATTTCCGCCTCATCACGCACACCGCCCAGGCTGATCCTGACATACTTTTTATTTAAAGCCCTTGCAACTGAACGGGCAATGGATGTTTTTCCGGTTCCCGGCGGCCCCACCAGACACAAAATCGGGCTGTCTCCCTTATGCGTCAATATCCGTACTGCAAGGAACTCCAAAATACGCTCCTTCACTTTATCCAGTCCATAATGATCTGCCTCCAGTATTTCCCTCGCCTTTGCCAGGTCTTTGGAATCTCTGCCCGCTTTGCTCCATGGCAGAGCCAGCAAGGTCTCAATATAGCCTCTGGTAACAGCACCCTCCGCAGGATTGCCGCCTGTATTCTCCAATCGTTTAATCTCTGCTGATATCTTATCCTTAACAGTCTTTGGAGCCTGAAGCTTCCCTGCCAGTTCGCGGAAACGCATGAGTTCGGACTGTATATTATCCTCACCCAGCTCCTCTTTAATTACTCTTAGCTGCTCTCGTAAAACGTATTCTTTCTGGTTCTTATCTACGCGTTCTTTCACCTTCGCCTGAAGCTCTGCACGAATCTCCAGGATTTGTATTTCATTGGTGAGGATGATTCCCAGCAGCTCATAGCGCTCCGAAAGATCTATGGTCTCCAGCAGCTTCTGCCGCTGCTCATAAGCGAGTGGAATGTTGATGGATATCTGATCCACCATCTGCTCTACATCCTGACTCTCCATAATCTGGTTCAAAAGTTCCTTGCTGATCCTGCTGTTCTCTCTTCCATAGGCAGCAAAAATATCTTTCATGCCACGCAGCATGGCTTCCTTCATATTCTCATTCTCTATCCCGGAATTTTCTTTTTCAATTTCCACTACTTCCGCTTCCAGGAATGGTTCACTTGATTCGAAGCCGGTCAGTTCTGCACGGCTTTCACCTTCCACCAGGATTCTCAAAATGCCTTTCGGCATCTTCACGATCTGCTTAATAGCAGCAATCGTTCCGATTTTATATACATCAAGCAGACCCGGATCTTCTATATCCGGGTCCCGCTGTGTGATTAAAAAAACTTTCTGATCCAAAAGCATGGCTGTTTCCACTGCTTTCACGGACTTTCCCCTGCTCACATCAAAATGAACGATCATATCCGGCAAAATAGTCGTGCCGCGCAGTGCAACAGCCGGTATAACTCTACTCAGGTCACTCATCTGTACTCCTTTAAGCATCCTCCTTAAGCCGTCTCCGGTCTTCCTTTTCTCCTGCTCTGCTTACGTCTCGGCACAGGAGCAGGCTCACCATATTCAATCATAGGAGTTGCTTTCTTATCCACTGTTTCCTCTGTAATTTTGCAAGACTTAATCGTGTTATCAGAAGGTGTCTCATACATCAGTTCCATCATAGTTTCCTCCATGATAGCTCTGAGTCCTCTGGCACCGGTTTTCCGCTGCAGTGCTTTCTTTGCTATGGCTTTAAGCGCCGCTTCTTCAAACTCCAGCCTGACCCCATCCAGTTCAAATAATTTATGGTATTGATTAACCAGTGAGTTCTTCGGTTCCGAAAGAATCTGCACAAGTGCTTCCTCATCCAGCGCATCCAGTGACACAACCACCGGGACACGTCCGATAAATTCCGGAATCATACCAAACTTAACGAAATCCTGAGGCATCACTTTTCTCAGAAGTTCTCCTACATTCTGGTTTTTGTCCCTGCCGATATCCCCGCCAAATCCGATGGCCTTGGTGTCCTGCCGGGTTTCAATAATTTTATCCAGACCTTCAAACGCACCGCCACAGATAAAAAGAATGTTCGTAGTGTCAATCTGAATAAATTCCTGGTGAGGATGCTTCCTTCCCCCCTGGGGCGGCACACTGGCCACGGTTCCTTCCAGTATTTTCAAAAGTGCCTGCTGTACACCTTCACCCGATACATCCCTGGTAATGGATG
>CAMKHH010000285.1 GCA_946412445.1 uncultured Eubacterium sp. | reverse complement strand
AATTAGCTCTTGCAATCACATCAGCCCCAAATTGAAATTGTGGATTCATAGTGCTGACAATCGAAAGCTGCCTGCCTGTCTTTCCATCCATCAAATATCCTGCTATGGTGGTTGTACCTATATCAAATGCCATCAGATATCCCTGATCGGCCTCGTGGACCGCCGGAATCACCTCTACACTTCTGCACACTCCTTCTGTCAGAATCTTATGTCTGCTTTCCGTTCTGTCTCCCGTGTGAATCACCATATCATGATCGACTTTGGTCTGACAGGCTAAAACTTCCCGCCTCTCTCCATTCAGTTCTTCTATAACGCTGCATTTTCCACATATTCCCCTGCCGCCGCAGGGGGCATCCGGCTCCAGCCCAGCCAATCGCTCTGCTTCCAGGATTGTGGTATTTTCTGTAACCTCCAGGGTATTTCCCAAAGGTAAAAACCTTATTTTATATCCCGCCATTTTCACCACCCTTTCACCGCTTATACTTCACTAGAAAGAAGGCTGCTGCACGATTCATGCAGCAGCCTGATTATTTAAGAAGGGTAACTTTTATTTAACAAGTGATTTTGCCAAAGTTGCTGCGGAAGCAGCATCTTCAGAATATCCGTCGGCTCCGACCTCATCTGCAAAAGCCTGCGTAATAGGTGCGCCGCCTACCATAATCTTAATATCCTTACGGAAATCCTGTGCAGCCAACGCAGATACAGTATCACGCATAGCAGGCATTGTAGTGGTCAGAAGTGCTGACAATGCTACAATCTTTGTGTCCGGATTTTCGTTCACTGCAGCTATGATTTTATCGGCCGGGACATCAACGCCAAGATCGATTACTTCAAAGCCTGCGCTTTCCAGCATCATGGCTACAAGATTTTTACCGATATCATGAAGGTCACCTGCAACAGTTGCTATAATCAGTTTTCCCAATGCTCCGGTTGCATCGCTTGCAAGGTGTGGTTTTAAAACCTCTACTCCAACCTTCATGGCTTTTGCAGCTACCAGCATCTCAGGAACAAATATCTCATTGTTTTTGAATTTTTCTCCAACGATACCCATCGCATCAATCATACCCTTGTTCAGGATCTCGGCCGGATCACATCCTTCATCCAATGCAGACTGTACTGCAGCCCCGATCTGTTTTGCTTTTCCTTTTTCAACTAATGCAGCAACTTCTTCAATTTTAGACATAACTAATTTCCTCCGCTTTTTTTATTTGTTCCAATACCGTTTCCGCGCGGTATCAGTACACAAAAATAATCTTTACTTTGCTTCCGGTTTGCTGAACAGCCCGTCACGGTAAGCACCTATGTACTCCATGCAATAATCATCTTGTCCCAGCAGTGCTTCTGTGGCATAAATAAGCCCCAGCATATCCCTGTTCGTGGGATCAAGTATTCCGCTGTCAAGTCCCGCGTTCATCGCCAGAACCGTAAATCCAAGATTTACATACTTACGCATCGGCAGATTAAAGGATATATTGCTGACTGCTGCGACAATATGGATATCAGGATACTGCTTCCTCACTGTACTGATAACCTCTACGTTCATGGCAATCCCGTCCTCGGAGGTGCACAGCATCTCTACCAGCGGGTCAATATAGATTCTGGAAGGTTTAATCCCGTATTCCTTTGCCTTTGCCATAATATTGTTAAATACCCTCAGACGGTCTTCCGCAGTCTTTGGAATTCCCGTATCATCACTGCAAAGGGCGATAACATTCCATTCTGTGTCAGCAATCAATGGGAAAATATTGTCAATCTTGTCCCCCTCCATGGATACGGAATTGATAAGACCCGGACGCTTACAGTATGAAAATACCTCTGCCAGTACAGCAGGGCTTGGGCTGTCAACACTGATTGGAAGATCTGTGACTTCCTGTATACAGTCAATCATCCACTTAAGAGTCTCAACTTCTTCTGCCTCCGGTACCGACGCACAGCAGTCAATGAATGTAGCATTAGCTGCAGCCTGTATTCTGGCCCTTTCTTTAATAAATTCCGAGTCTCTTTCTGCAATAGCTTTTGCCACAATCGGAATCGATCCATTGATCTTTTCACCAATGATTATCAATTGTGTTACCTCCTCTTATTTGGGCAGCCTCACAATATGACGCAAAAGACTGCACCTAAGTTTGTTTACTATTACATTTTAGCAGACTTCTTTTTCTGGCAACATCCGCAGATGTATTGACATTTGGCATCACTTTTCATACAATGTGTATGAAGTGATTAAGGAGGTATTTAAAATGAAATTAAGTGAACGTATCATCTGTGAAGAATTAACATCCCACTTTCAGATTACATTGTCAATCAGTACAAAAACCGTACTGAATCTGGGGCGTCCATATATCTATGACCCTTCCCATGAGCCTTTGAAAAATCATGTGGTAATCTGCCGGGAGCAGCTGCCTGAATCCTGGGAATACGGAACAGATGACGATTATTTCATTCTGCTTCTGACACATACTGACAAAAAAGCGGAATATGACTCAGGCAAGGTACTGAATATTCCGGATTATATCGATATATGGGAACTGTTCAATTTTATTCAGTCCGTCTTTGACAGATATGATAACTGGGATGAATCTCTTCGTGAAATCGTTCAGCAGGAAGAGCCCTTATCCGCTCTTCTTGATGTAAGTTTCCCGATTTTTGAAAACCCATTGCTTCTCCGGGCCTCCGATTACTTTTTACTGGCTTATTCATCCGTCATTGAAGAAAGAACAGAGCTCTCTCATCTGACGGATCCAAACCTGAATTTTGAAAATCTGACCACCTGTAAACTGGACCCACTCTACAGTCAGGCACAATATTATCAGGAGCCCTTTTTCTTTCCCGAGTATTTTACAGGCTCCAGGGAATTGTGTGTAAATTTATTCGAGCATCGGATCTTCTCCTATCGCCTGATTCTCTCCGAGGAATTAAAGAAAATCGATACGGCCAGTGCTCCCCTTTTATCACATCTGTCTGAATACATAAATCTCTCCCTGTCCAGGAGCGGTGCTGATAATGACCATGCAG
This sequence comes from uncultured Eubacterium sp., assembly GCA_946412445.1. GTDB lineage: Bacteria > Bacillota > Clostridia > Lachnospirales > Lachnospiraceae > Novisyntrophococcus. The sequence goes on along the minus strand of CAMKHH010000285.1, from coordinate 126 downwards.
GATACTCCCTGGAACACCTTTTAAAGGAAGTTATTAATAATAGCCTGTCTGACTATACGCTTCTGGACAACCGTTTTTCGGAATACGGCTGGCTTTCTTCCCATGATTATTGTTGTCTGAATCTGA
>CAMKHH010000284.1 GCA_946412445.1 uncultured Eubacterium sp. | reverse complement strand
CATAGCGGTGAAATTCTACGGGTCCATTTTCATTCGTCTTTCTGCTTCTCATACTGGTTCCTCATACGTCGTAGATTTTATAGTATATATAGTATCATAAATAGGAGCCAGCGTCTATGCGCATAGCTCCTATTTTTCTAAAGCTTACTATTCTGGCAGATTACATCATTCCCATTCCCTGGCCGCCTGCCGGCATTGCGGGGGTATCTTCCTTAATTACGGCAACTACGGATTCTGTTGTCAGTAAGGTCGCTGCAACACTCGTAGCGTTCTGAAGTGCACTTCTTGTAACCTTAACCGGATCCAGGATACCTGCCTTAACCATATCCACATATTCTTCCTTATAGGCATCAAATCCCACACCAGTTGGTGATTCTTTTACCTTATTGATAATTACGGATCCTTCCAGACCGGCATTTGCTGCAATATGGAATAATGGTGATTCCAGTGCCTTCAGTATAATTCTTGCACCCGTCTTCTCATCACCATCCAAAGTTTCAACAAAGCTCTCAAGTTCCTTGGATGCGTGAATATAAGCAGATCCGCCGCCGGCGATAATTCCTTCTTCCACGGCTGCTCTTGTTGAATTTAAGGCATCTTCCATGCGAAGCTTCGCTTCCTTCATCTCTGTTTCTGTTGCAGCTCCCACACGGATAACAGCTACGCCGCCTGCCAGTTTGGCAAGTCTTTCCTGAAGTTTTTCTCTGTCAAATTCAGATGTGGTTTCTTCAATCTGTGAACGAATCTGTCCAACTCTTGCGTCAATCTCAGACTTTTCTCCGCATCCGTCTACGATCACAGTGTTCTCTTTCTGAACTTTAACGGATTTTGCACGTCCCAGCTGTTCCATGGTCGTATCTTTCAGTTCATATCCCAGTTCCTCAGAGATTACAGCACCTCCGGTAAGAATTGCAATATCCTGAAGCATCTCTTTTCTTCTGTCTCCATAGCCAGGTGCCTTAACGGCAACTACCTTGAATGTTCCGCGAAGTTTGTTGACGATTAATGTGGATAATGCCTCTCCTTCTACATCCTCTGCGATAATCAGCAAGCTTGCGCCTGACTGAACAATCTGCTCCAGCAATGGAAGGATTTCCTGAATGTTGCTGATTTTTTTATCTGTAATAAGGATATACGGATCTGATAAAGAAGCTTCCATCTTCTCCATATCGGTTGACATATATGCTGAAATATATCCACGGTCAAACTGCATACCTTCAACCAGATCCAGCTCTGTCAGCATGGTCTTGGATTCCTCAATCGTAATTACACCATCTTTGGAAACCTTCTCCATGGCATCCGCTACCATCTCTCCTACTTCGTCTTCGCCTGAGGATACAGCAGCAACTCTTGCCATCTGCTCTTTGCCTTCTACTGCCTTACTCATCTTTGCAATCAGTTCAATTGCTTTATCAGTTGCTTTCTTCATACCTTTTCTGAGTACGATTGGGTTTGCTCCTGCTGCCAGGTTCTTCATGCCTTCATGAACCATTGCCTGAGCCAATACGGTAGCTGTAGTAGTACCATCACCTGCCACATCATTGGTTTTGGATGCAACCTCTTTAATCAGCTGCGCTCCCATGTTCTCGAAACCATCTTCCAATTCAATTTCTTTTGCTATTGTGACACCATCATTCGTAATGAGCGGTGCTCCGAACTGCTTATCCAGTACCACGTTCCTTCCTTTTGGCCCTAGTGTAACGCTTACGGTATCAGCCAGTTTATTAACACCTACTTCAAGAGCTGCTCTTGCATCTGCTCCATATTTAATTTCTTTTGCCATGTTATCTGCCTCCTGATTTAATATTTATTATGATTAATTATTCAACAACTGCAAGAATATCTTCCTGTTTTACGATGATGTATTCTTCCTCATCCAGCTTTACTTCCGTACCTGCATACTTGGAATAAATAACCTGATTTCCAGTCTTTACTTCCATCTTCACTTTTTCGGTTCCGGGTCCCACTGCAACCACCTCCGCCTGCTGAGGTTTTTCCTGTGCCTGGCCTGGAAGAACGATACCTGATTTTGTGGTTTCCTCTGCTTTTAACTGTTTTAATACTACTCTGTCACCCAATGGTACTAACTTCATTCTATATTACCTCCTTAATGTTTGTTTCTTATTAGCACTCGTTAGCTTCGAGTGCTACTCGGTGATTCTTATATTAGTGATTATCACCAGAATTCGCAACTACATTCATTTCGATTTTTCGAGGATAATTCTAATATTTTCTATGATATACTCATTTTTCCTCCTGTTATCTCACTTTTATATTTTTTTGATATTTTATATTCTGTTTATATTTGCAAAGCAGGGCAGTATACAGTTACAGTTATCTGCACTGTGCTGCCCCGCTCATTATCATTTATCATGGCTTTTTAAGTTCTTTTTATCTTTAATTTCTTCTAACTCGTCGAAAATATAGTCGTTTAATACCTTGATATAGGTTCCCTTCATCCCGCTGGATCTGGATTCAATTACACCGGCACTTTCAAATTTACGCAGCGCATTGACAATTACAGATCTTGTGATACCGACACGGTCCGCAATTTTACTTGCAACCAAAATTCCTTCATCGCCATCCAGTTCATTAAAAATATGAATGATTGCCTCCAATTCAGAAAAGGATAATGTGCTGAATGCAGATTTCACCACCTGAACTTTCCGGTTTTCCTCAACATTCTCTTCGTTGACGGAACGCATCATTTCCAGTCCTACCACAGTAGTGCCATACTCGCTCACAATAATATCATCAATATCATAGCTGGGCTTACACCGATACATGAAAACTGTGCCAAGACGCTCCCCTGCAATATCGATTGGTGTTATGATTGCAGTATATTGTTTGAAATATTCACCCTCAAATCCAAGTGTTTCAAGATTAACGTTTTCTTTTGTGGATAATACACTTAAAAAGCGGTCATTCAGAAGCATATCCACATATCCGCCCACTTTGTCAACAATCAATTCTGTAATCTCCTGCACGCCATCACACAGACCGACCCCCAGAACTTTTCCCTTCTTACTGATTACCAGAATGTTGGAATCCAGCGTTTCACTTAAGACTTTACAGATATCACTGAAAACCACTTTCGTAGTGTTATTATTGTGAAGCAGTTTATTTATCTTTCTGGTCTTATCTAACAA
>CAMKHH010000283.1 GCA_946412445.1 uncultured Eubacterium sp. | reverse complement strand
CAAATCTTTCATTGGACAGATTTGCTGAAATTTACTCTGAAAGGACATTTTCCCGCATCTCAAGTAACTATACTATAATCAAACTATTTGGGAACGATATACGTATCCAGAAAAAACTTTTGGGAGGAAGAACGCAATGAGTGAGGAATCTGAAAACTATTATGATGGTTTACCGGTGGGAAGGCTGGGGATCATACCGCTGGAAAGCTGTGCCACTCTCGGTAAAAAAGTGAATGATTATCTGGTGTCCTGGCGAAAGGAACGCGGACATAAATCCACTGCTATTCTACATGAATATCAAAGAGGCAGCTTTATCATTCCATCTGAGGTTCCAAGGTTCGGCACCGGTGAGGCCAAGGGTATTCTGGGTGAATCAGTGCGCGGTGATGATATCTATATTCTTGTGGATATCTGTAATTACAACATGACTTACAAGCTTTTTGGCCAGGAAAGTCATATGTCGCCGGACGATCATTTTCAGGATCTGAAGCGCATAATAGCCGCCGTTGGCGGAAAAGCAAGACGTATCAATGTCATCATGCCGTTTCTCTATGAAAGCCGTCAGCATAAACGTTCCGGGAGAGAATCTCTGGATTGTGCCATTGCACTTCAAGAGCTTGTGGACATGGGGGTGGATAATATTATAACGTTCGATGCCCATGATCCCAGGGTTCAAAATGCAATCCCTCTTCATGGCTTTGAGACAGTACAACCCGCCTATCAGTTTATTAAAAACATTCTGCGCCATGGCAGCGACATGCAGATTGACAGCCAGCACCTGATGGTAATCAGTCCCGACGAAGGCGGTATGAAACGTGCAATCTATATGGCAAATAATCTTGGCGTGGATATGGGTATGTTCTATAAACGAAGAGATTATTCCACGATTGTGGACGGACGCAACCCTATTGTTGCTCATGAATTTCTGGGTGCCGATGTGTCGGGAAAGGATATGATCATCATTGATGATATGATCTCCTCCGGTGACAGCATGATAGAAGTTGCCACCCTTCTGAAAAAGCGTGGAGCAAGAAATCTCTATCTATGTTCGACCTTCGGCCTTTTTACCAACGGTCTGGAAAAGTTTGACCGTGCCTATGAACAGGGACTGTTTACAAAGGTTCTGACTACCAATCTTGTATACCAGACCCCTGAACTCTTGAGTAAGCCCTGGTATGTGACTTGTGATTTAAGTAAATACATCGCGCTGCTCATCGATACCTTGAATCACGATTCTTCTATCAGCGCCCTCCTGGATCCTGTGGAACGTATCCAGAAAGTCTTGAATAAATTTAAAAATCTTGAAAAGATCTGATAATATATAGGAAAGCTGCCAATGGCAGCTTTTCTTGTATTACATATAATTCTCCTTTAATAGCTCAATTTCACGTGCATACCCTGCAAGCTCATTCGGTGTTTCCAGATAAAAGGGCAGTTCTCTAAAGCGGGGATGATTGATGATTCTGACAAAAGCCTCCAGTCCAAGGGCTCCTTCTCCAATCTTTTCATGACGATCCTTGTGACTTTCAAAAGGGTTTTTACTGTCATTTATGTGGATTGCCTTCAGTCTGTCCAGACCGATAATCCGGTCAAATTCTGCAATCACGCCATCCAGGTTGTGAACAATATCATATCCTGCATCGTATACGTGACAGGTGTCCAGGCAAACCCCGATATGGCTGTCAAGCTCCACCCGTTCTATTATCTCATGTAACTCTTCAAAGCACCTTCCTACTTCTGTTCCCTTACCCGACATGGTTTCCAGCAGTACTGTGGTTGTCTGCTCCGGCCGCAGTATATGATTCAGTACTTCCGCAATCTGACGTACTCCTTCTTCACTTCCCTGTCCGACATGACTTCCCGGATGGAAATTATAATAATTACCCGGGAGATACTCCATACGTCTCAGATCATCTTCCATCGTCTCAAACGCAAATTCCCGTGTTCTTTCTGTTCCTGAACAAGGGTTCAAGGTATACGGAGCATGCGCCAGTATCACAGGTATTCCATGTTCTTCGGCAAACTGCCGGAACGCATGGATGTCCTCCATATCAAGCGGCTTTGCCTTACTCCCCCGCGGATTCCTTGTGAAAAATTGAAATGTATTGGCACCTATACTTACCGCCTCCTGCCCCATATGCAGAAATCCTTTGGACGAAGACAGGTGACATCCTATATTAATCATACTTTCCTCCTAACTTTACCTTGTGATATGGAATTCCAAGCCTGTTAAGCAGGCGTTCTTCTCTGTCATGACAGGTAAACAACAGCACTTGTCCCCTGTTTCCATGCAGCCATCTAAGCGCACGTTCAAGGCGTTTTTCATCATACATGGCAAAAACCTCATCAAGTATAAGCGGCATATCCTCCTCTTTGCATAAAATATCCATAACTGCCATCCGAAGAGCAAAATATACTTGTTCCACGGTTCCGCTGCTCACTTGATAAATAGGTATGCAGGTTTCCCTTGTATGCAGCCAAATCTCAAAGTTCTCATCAATCGTGACCTGCGTATATCTTCCTCCCGTCAGCTCATACATGATTTCCGAAATTTTTTCCTTGAGCTGCCGGCTGATTTCCTGCTGCATCGTGAGGGCAATATCCGCTATAACCTGCATGGCAAGCTCAATCGCCTTTATCTCTTCTTCATATTCACTGGGTTCTGCCATAGTCCTTTGAAGTTCCTGTTCCTCTGCCCGCATCTCTTCAAGTATCATCTGCTGTTCTGTGATATCCGACTGCAGATAATTCATATTCCATTGGAGTTTCAGGGATTCATCTTCGGCTTCATCCGCATGGATTTTGTCTTTGTGAGGATGAATCCATATCCTGGCTGCCACCCAAATAAGAACCGCAATGGCTGCCAGCAAGCCTCCCCTGGCAGCAATGCCGGGAACTTTGAGAACGATAAGAATACCGAGAAGTATAAAAACTGCAATGGCTGCAGCTGTAATATACGTTTTCTTTCCATTCAATCTGTTCTTATAATTCGTATGTTCCTCCTCATTTTCAGGCCTTTGGGCATATGTCTTTATATGGTATTGTTCCCTGGTCTGCTCCAGATTATCAATCTTATGTTTTAATTCCTCCTGCAAAAACTCCATCCGTGACTGCAGCTGTCTTTCCTTCTCCTCCAGACGGAATCTTAATACATCTC
>CAMKHH010000282.1 GCA_946412445.1 uncultured Eubacterium sp. | reverse complement strand
ATAGCGATTACAATAGCCCTTGTTTCCACCTGCTATAGCCATAATGAGCGGAATGAAGAAGCACAGCAGCCCCAACCACGCAAACATGATATTGAAAAATCCGAGAATCAGATAGGTCAATGATACCACCCACATATAATCATACCAATGCTTTTTCACGCTTCTACCTCCCGAATTTCAATGACTGTTGCCGGACACTCTTTTGCACACTTGCCGCATCCTATACATTTCTCTATCTCCACCTGCGCCATAATCCCCCTCATAATCTGAAGCGCTCCCACGGGGCATACTTTCACACAGCATCCACAGGCGACACATTCCTCCAGAGCAACAAATGCTTTCCTTCTTTTCCGCTTTTTATTATCCATCCTTATATCCTCTTCGTATTTTATAATCCTATTATACAATTCTCTTGGAATACTTCTGTAACATAGTTACAAAAGCATTAAGACAAAAAAAACACGCAACCCCCATATGGATAACCAATGGTGCGTTGAGTGTTTCTCGAAATAATGGAGGTCCCCCTCATCAGTGTTTGTTTTTATCATAGTTGATACCAGCCTTTTGTGCCTGGATCATCTGGTTTTTTCGTTCAATCTGATATACCTTATTTCCCTTTTTGAATTTTGCACCCGTCTGTTTGAAATAAAAGGACACATCATATTTCAAACACTGTTCCAGGGATTCCAACACCCATGCATAATCGCAGATTCTGGCATTATCTCCGGATTCGCCCCCGCAAACGACCTGCTCAATCTGTCCTGCTTCCAAATATCGTTCAATCTTTATACCCTCTATCATCGGTTCGTGGATAATGCTTTTATGCTTAATTGGTACACTTAGGAATATAGGCAGACGGTAATCCGCCCTGCTCTGGTTTTCACAGGTACACATCACAGTTACATTGTCATACCCCTCTCCCCAGTCAGCCGGAATGCATTCCGTGAAACGGTCAATTCGTTTGGTAATGATAACAAATTCCAAATCACTTCTTGTCCTTATCATCTGCCAGGCTTCCCTTCGCCACCCATCGGCATCTTTAATAAAAAAATCCGATGTCATACAGGTGTATACCGGTTCTGAGTCCGGCTGCAGCTTATATTCTTTCTTACGGTTCTTCTTGATTGGCATATCAAAATTGGCTGTCTTTGTAATAATGCTGCTGTCTTTTCCGAATTCTGCATCTCTGCGGTAGACATAGCAGTTATAACAGCCGGGACTTATCTTCGTACATCCATGCCACGGATTCCAGATTGCCATAACATCATCTCCAATTAGTCTGAATATTTGCGTAAAAACTGAGCATCAGGCCTGTAGCTTTCCATATAATGAGGATCATTAAGTGCCAGATTCAAGTATTTTTCTGTATTTCCGGAACTCTCTGTTTCATTTCCTGCTGCGTCCACCGCCCTCCATGTTCCATTCATTTTAACATAATTCCAGGTGCGGGCTTCTCCTGATGTCATCTCTCCTGTAACGCAGATGCATGCAAGTCCCGCCTGTGTTCCCAATGCTGCAAAGGCCTCTGCATAGCTTTCACTGGTTCCCTTTTGGTTAAGCAGGACTCCTTTTATGTTGAAGGATTGTGCACATTCCTTCAGTTCTTTCGCTAAGTCCTCCATTTTATCGTCTATCTCTCTCCATTCATCCCGGCTGAAATTTTCACTTTCCTCTGAACGCTCTTGTTCTTTAAGCTTCCGGTACTCCTCCGATTTAGCAAAAGCATCATAATCAAAACTGGCCGTTTCTGTTAAATAGCCATTGATTGCCTTCACCTTTTCCAGTTCGTCCATACTGTCATGAATCCGCTCATTTACAATACTGATTACCTGATCCTGCATACTCTGCATTTTCTCAAATGACTTTTCATGATACGTAACCTGCAATATCTTTCTTTGAGCCGAATAATAAGTATCACTAATTTCGGGCAGCAGAATATTTTTGTCTTCAACATCCTTAATCAACCACCGAAGTGACTCCTTATCCTGTATATCGGGAAAGGCAGCTAAATCAATATACTTTTTCCCGGCAATTATGTTTGCTCCAAGATATTCTTCCTCCCGGGATCCCGGGGAAGCTTTCAGTTTATTTACCGGTATACTGTCCGAATAATTTTCCTCATTAAAATTGACTTCTCCACCCTGTATGTTTACCGGTTCATCTGATTTTCCGGATCCATACTTCTCCTTAATATCCGCATTCTTTTTCTTCAGCAACTTTTCATCCTCTTCAGACAATTCATTGCGATACGCATCTTTTTTAAACGGCGTTTTATCAATCTTATACCAGATCGCGTAGTCCTGCGCTTTGTCTATTGAGTAGGTCAGGGTATATTCATAAACGCTCCCATCCGCCATCGTCATGGGAAGGCGGTCCGGCAAATCCTCTATTTCCTTTACCCCATCGCGAACGATATTTTCGTGTTCTTTATTAAATGTATTCCACGCCAGTTCTATCGGAATTTTACTTCCAAAATCCTTCAGGAAAATGCTGTTTCCCTGAACCGAAAGATTTTTATATCTGTTGACAGCCACAACAAATATACGATAATCTCCGATTCCTTTATCTGCCTTGTCGCGAAGTTCAAGATCCGTGTTATATGCCGGATCATTTTTATAATCAGATGCGTACGTCTCTGAATCACGTAATTTATATCCCGGTATCTTTACCTTCGTCGATTTTGTTTTCTCCAGACAATCAAAACGGGGACCCTCCAGGTAACCGCCTTCTTCCTCCACAGACAGCCATTCACGGATAACCAGATAGTATCTCGCTCTTTTCACACGATCCCATTCCAGATTCAGCTGCCCGTCATCCGTGACACTCATCTTTGCTTCCGGGGCTGTCATTTTAACAACAGAATGATTAATCTTTATAAGATAGATATAAGGTTTCTCCAACAGCCTGCCTGAATCCAGATCATTATTCTGCACCAGATACAGCGTATCATAAATTCCCCAGATGTTATCACCTAATAAAGTAAACGTCTCTTTCTTCCGGCGCCCTTCAGAAAAGCTTACAAATTTCGTGGCGCCATTTTTAGAAGAAGGAGAAATGGAAAAGCTATATCCAGATGACTTCTTTGGAATAATTGTATCCGGCAGGAAGAGTGGTCTTGTCAAATCACAGTCCTCGTATACAATAAAAGGCACCGGAGCAT
>CAMKHH010000281.1 GCA_946412445.1 uncultured Eubacterium sp. | reverse complement strand
CTCCGAAGGAGACATTTAATTTTACCCGATAGATTAACGAAAAACCGAACTAATAAGATAAGGAGGAATTAATATCATGGCTCAGATTTCAAAAGATATGACGATTGGTGAGTTAATCAGATTAGATCAGAATATAGCTTCTATTTTAATGAGATCGGGTATGCATTGCATAGGCTGCCCATCCTCTCAGGGAGAAACACTGGAAGAGGCTGCTATGGTTCATGGAATGGATGCTGATGTGCTGGAACAGCAGATTAATGATTTTCTGTCTCAGAACTAAACGACTTGTTTTTTTAATATAGCTATAAGATAAGGGCTGCAGCGAATACTGCAGCCCCTTATCTTAAGCGCCATTATAAATTTATCAGTTGCTGCAGTGCCTGATCACCAATAATCAGATTATCATGTTCCCTGAGATATGCCTCTGAAACAGCAGAGAAGGTAGTACCTGTTCCGTATTCTGACAAGATGTTGCAGACTTTGTTAAAGTCTTCCGGAGTAGAGCCAGCCTGATGTAGAACCAGCTGGTATGTGCCTTGTCTTGCATTTTTATATAATGAGTTTTCTCCGGTGAAGTAACCGTTAATTCCATGTGCTGCAAGTATTGCCTCATCCAGGCTTCGGAAAGCAAATGCATGCATTAAATCAACAGGTGCTTCAAGTTTTTTAAGCTGACTGCCTTTTCCATCCTTTTTCAGTTCCTGAAGTTTGTTCTTGGCCTCAGTAAGTTTGTGAAATACATCGATGATATCATCGGCTCCGGTAATCTGAGGAAGGTCCGCGGCAGTACTGTCGTTACCATCCGGAGCAAATTTGGAAAAACGGGTATCCAATTCTTCCGGATCATCAACTTTTGTAATTATCAACACAATACTATCCGGCGAAACCGGTATTGCTTCCACCATCAAGGGGGAGTTATCGGAGTCAAAGCCGAACTCACTTTGTGCTTGCTGCATCATATCCTGAAACAGATTCTTGGCCTTTTCTGTACCATAGGCCAATTCACTAAGTTTAATCTCTCGGTTTGCCAAATCATCGCTGGTAAGCGTGCAACGAATCTGATTGTCATTAATTTTTTCAATTTTCATAAAATCACATCCTTTTCAGTCGCAACAGCGAAATATAGTCAATGGCTGCTTTTGCTGTAACGATAAAAATATTCTATCGTTACATATAGTATATACCATGAAGCTCAAATATGTAAAGCACTTCACTGTTTTTTTATATTTTGTTTAAATTTCCTATAATACATACTAAAATTGCTCGTATATGAATTTAGGTGCTGCTGACAGATTGGCCAGCATAAAATATAAATATAAACACATCAGCAAAGCATAAAACAACAGCACCATTTTAATAAATTTCCACTTTGGACTGTTTTTAAGCTTCCTCAGCGAAGTTATAAATGCTTTCATTTAGATACACCCATCCTTTCAATGCCAAATGAACCGAATCCTCGAAGAAGTATTTCGTATATTCATGCCCGGACAGGTCAGCGAGCCGTACGTGATAGGTGCGGGCAATCTGCCGGATATTTTCATAGTACTGTTCCCGGTCAGAACGGGGAAAGCCGGTATGGTCATACCACATTCCGTTCACCGGAAGACTGACCAACTGAACTTTAATTCCCAGATCATTGCAGATATCCAGAAAGCAGCGTAAATCATCATATTCTGCTGACTTAGAGTAGCTGCGTTTGAGCGCAGAATCTTTTTTTTGTTTTTCAATTGGTGCAATCTGCCGGCGGTACACCCGGTCAATCATATTATAAGGATTTCCTTCAGCCAGTCTGGCTCCATCCTGCTGCGCTTCTTCCTGGTAGGATGCCCAGTCAATTGATTTTCCTGATATAGATTCTATGTCTTGCTTCTGGCGCAATATTCCCTGGGATGCAGCGCCCATAATCGTACCGAATCTGCTCTTTTCATTTAAAAAGCGTTCGTATAACTGCAAAAACAGTCTCTTACCTCCATAAACCCCTTCTCCGGAGCGTATAGCATCGTATTGCTGCATCCGGATTAATGCGGATGGGTCATCTTTAAGCAGTGCCTGTGTCCGATTAGCGATATATGCTTTGACTTCCTCAGATACTTGGGGATTAGCCATACAGTTTATATATGCTTCTTCCGAGAAACGTGATACAAAAGCCTTCGCATCCACCCCCTGTTTTTTGAACCAGGAAGGTGAAACCACCAGGACCACCTTCTTGTTCTTCATCCCCGGCTCAATTGCGCCAAGGGTAATTGCATGAGATAACGATTGATAATATCCGCCCCCAATCAACATAGGTTTCAAATCCTGACCTTCAAAAACGTATTTGGGATGATATTTACTATTGGTACCATGTTGGAATTCTGATGACCCGAAGACAACGATACTGTTATCATTAAGGTTGGCCTGAATCCCTTGTGTGGATGCAAGCTTTTGCTCTCCGGTCCAATAGTCATATGCACGGTTGTTTAAATTCAGCTTCCCGCTGATATAAAAATGGATTCCTGTTATTGTAAGGATAAATAACAGCAGTGCCACTGCAAATGCCTTTATTTTTTTCATTGTTTACATCTTTCTTCAACATATGCAATCAGCTTATCAGGTGTTGCGATATCCTCCCGATTCAACTCAGACGGAGCGATTACAATTCCTGTCTCGTCCTCAAGCATCACTAACAGCTGCACCAGAGAAAGCGAATCCAGCAGTCCTTCTTCAAAAAGGTTCAAATCCCCTTCTTTTCTGATAATATCATCCTCACATACCTCTTCTAAAATGGCCAAAACTTTTTCCTTCATAATTCTTTTGCTCCTCTTTTATTTTTATATTATTCTTCCGGAAAATATCAGGAAGCCAAACATCACCAGCTGCAGCGTTATAAACCAGCTTATGATTCGATACCATTGTTTCTTTTTATGCTTTTTATAAAACTTTGATTTTTTCTGATAGATCTCCGTAAGCCCAAGTAATACGCCATGGTAGAGGCCGTATATTACATAATGAATCGAAAGCCCGTGCCATATTCCCATGACGGTCATATTTATCATAAAACCCAGTACTGCAGCATACAGCCGGTCTTTGAACCATTTCTTCTGAAAACCCAGCATTACAAAACGCGAAAACAGAAAATCACGAAACCACTGCGACAAGGTTATATGCCAACGGTTCCAGAAGTCTTTAATATCAATACTGCTAAACGG
>CAMKHH010000280.1 GCA_946412445.1 uncultured Eubacterium sp. | reverse complement strand
CCCCTCCCTTTTGAAAGAGCAGCTCCTGCATCCGATATCCGCTGATCCCCAGCTCCCTGGCTGAAAAAGTCAGTCTGAGCGGATCTAAAGCATAGACCGCCTGGTCTTTATAGTCCTCTCTGTCCAATACCTGAATTCCGGAAATTTCCCTTAAGAGCTTTCTGGCAATATCCGCCAATTCCAGTGCACGTTCCATCATAGCTTCACCATGAAGCGCCAGTTCTTGTCTGGCTCCGTCCAGGGAGGCCATCAAAACATAGGAGGGGCTGGTACTTTGAACCATCTGCAGGTTCGAGGCTACCAGATCTCTGTCCACCCGGTTACTCCCAATCTGAAGCAAAGAACTTTGCGTCATGCTGCCTGTTGTCTTATGAATACTCTGTGCACAAAGATCGGCTCCCTGCTGCAAGGCACCTTTTGGGAGGTGTTCGGAAAAATACAGGTGGCTTCCATGGGCCTCATCCACGCATAATACCGCTTCGTGTGTATGACAGATCTTCCCTATGGCCTTTAAGTCACTGCACACCCCATAATATGTGGGGCTGACCAGAAAGACCGCTTTACATCCTCTGCCTTCCTGCTCCAGTTTTTCCCTGACTGCTCCCGGTATAACACTTCCCCACAGATTCCATTTCTGGTCATAATAAGGCATGATATAGCAGGGCTCGGCACCACTCATAATCAATCCCATCAGTATAGACTTATGGGCATTTCTGGGAACCAGCACCTTATCACCCGGACCAGCTGTGCTGAGCATCATGGCCTCATTCCCACAGGTGGTTCCATTTACCAGGAAAAATGTTTCTCTCGCTCCCCAGAGCTGTGCCGCTAGTTTCTGCGCTTTTTGAATTACACCCCTGGCCTGATGCAGATCGTCCAGCCCTTCTGCTTCCGACAAATCGCATCGGAAAACACCTTCGCCAAATGCCTTCAAAACTTTGGGATTCACACCTTCTTCAAACCTGTGAGCGGGAATTCTGAAATATGCCGGATTACGGTTTCCAAACTCCAAAAGCGCATCCAAAAGCGGAGTCTCTGCCTGATTCATGATCCCTTTACTCACTTATCCTCCTGGTCTATCACATGGATCCATCCCTTTGGTGCCTCTATCCGTCCCATCTGAATGCCTGTCAGGGTATCATACAGCTGCCTGATAACCGGTCCCATGCCCTCCGCAGCACTCAGGAACGGTATCTCTTTTCCATGATCATAGATCTTGCCTACCGGTGAGATAACTGCGGCTGTTCCGCAAAGTCCACACTCGGCAAAGTCCTTCACCTCTTCCATATAAACCTCGCGCTCCTCCACTTCCAGACCGAGATATTCTTTAGCCACATATACCAGAGAACGTCTGGTAATGGATGGCAGAATGCTGTCCGATTTTGGGGTGACGATTTTATTATCCTTTGTTACAAAGAGAAAATTGGATCCGCCTGTCTCTTCTACCTTTGTTCTGGTAGCTGCATCCAGATACATATTTTCATCAAATCCCTGCTTATGTGCCTCGACAATTGCATGGAGACTCATAGCATAATTAAGTCCGGCCTTTATATGACCTGTTCCATGAGGGGCGGCACGGTCAAAATCGCTGACGCAAATTGTGACAGGTTTGGCATCACTGTTAAAATAAGGGCCCACCGGTGTTGCAAATACACGGAATTGGAATTCCTCCGCAGGCTTGACCCCAATAACAGCATTGCTGCCAAACATATAAGGTCTTAGATATAGCGTTGCTCCTGAACCATAGGGAGGCACATACGCTGCATTAGCCTTCACCACTCTGGTAACCGCATCCAGAAAACGTTCTTTCGGAAATTGGGGCATCTCCAGCCTGGCAGCGGAATCCATCATACGCAGGGCATTTTGATCCGGACGGAAGGTTACAATCCTGCCATCCTCTGTCGTATACGCCTTTAAACCTTCAAAGCAGGCCTGACAATACTGCAGCACACCGGCACATTCATTCAGCACCACATTCGCATCGGTTGTCATAATACCATCATCCCATGCACCGTCTTTATAATTAGATACATAACGCTGTTCCGTCTGTATTTAACTGAACCCCAGGTTCTTCCAATCGATTTCTTTCTTTTTCATAATAATCTCCTTTCGGCTCCAGAATAAATATTTCTCTATATTATACACCCCGGCCGAAAAATTTCAACCGCATTTGCTTAAAAAGTACTTTCTTTCAATTGCATTTGTAGTACAATTCTGGTAAACTGATAAAATGCAAGATATATCTGGAAAGGAAAGGTATCTCACTATGAGTGAAGAAGAAAACAAAGATTTTAACTGTGAGGGTGACTGTACTTCCTGCGGAAGTGACTGCAACAGTCTGGATCTGGATCAGCCTACAGTAACGCTGACATTGGATGACGATACAGAAATAACCTGTGCAATTCTCACAATCTATCCTGTACAGGATAAGCAGTATATCGCCCTGCTTCCCCTGGATGAGGAAGGGGAGAATGAGAGCGGAGAAGTTTACCTGTACCGTTATATGGAGAATGAAGGCGGACAACCTTCCCTCGATAATATCGAAACAGACGAAGAATACGAAATCGCTGCCGATGCTTTCGATGAATTGATGGATGCCCAGGAATTTGAGGAACTGGACAGCGAAGAGTGAAGTGACGCACTGAAAATTCCTTAAAAAGTCAAAAGGTAAAGAAGTCCCATCTGAAAAGATGGATTTCTTTACCTTTTTCTACTCCAATATGCAAGAGAATCTGCCGGTGGCAGATTCTCTGTATTATCGTTCTGGCTATTCCCTTTATTCATTCGGAGTTTCCGGAGCCGGCGTATCCGTTGACGGCGGATCTGTAGGCGTCTGTTCCGGAGTAGGTGCTTCCGTTGGATCAGGTGTCGGTGTCTGGGGATTTTCCGTCGGTGTTTTTGTTGGTGCCTTGGTTGGTGCTTCTGTCGGAGCCTGTGTAGGGGTCTTATTAGAAGAAGTACTCTTCTTCGTAGACGCTCCCACGCTGTATGGTTCTGAATAATAGCAAATAATCGGCATGCTCTTATCAATAATTTCATAGATAGCCTGCGCTTTGCTTTTTGGAAGGTTGATGCAGCCATGAGAGCCACTCCGCTTATAAGTATTCGTTCCGAACTGGCTGGAGGAGCGCCAGGTTGCATCATGCAGGCCAATTCCTCCATTAAACGGCATCCAGTACGTCACCGGAGATTCCCATTC
>CAMKHH010000279.1 GCA_946412445.1 uncultured Eubacterium sp. | reverse complement strand
GTCAATGCACTGATATAAATTTTAAACTTACTTTCTTTTGGAAGCATACTGCTTACTTTATCATTGAGCCCATGTATACCCTCCAAAACCAGAATATCACCTGCTCCCAATTGAAGAAAATCACCCTTATATTCCCGCTGTCCGGTTTGAAAATTATATCTGGGCATTTCCACACGTTCTCCGTTCAGCAAAGAAGTCATGTTCCGGCTGAACAGATCGATATCGATAGCTTCCACACATTCAAAATCATATTCACCATTCTCATCCTTAGGTGTATCTACCCGGTTCACATAAAAATTATCCATTGCAACAGGATGCGGTTTCAGTCCATGGACAGACAGCTGCGTGGAAAGCCGATGGGAAAATGTGGTTTTACCTGAAGATGAGGGACCAGCAATCATAACAAACTTTACGTGTCCGCTTTCTGCAATCTGATCCGCAATCTTGGAGATCCGTTCTTCCTGCAAAGCCTCTGAAATCAGTATGATTTTCTTCATTTCCCCTCTGCTTATACAGTCATTGAGCTCACCAACGGTATCCAGGCCCAGCCGTTCTCCCCAACGTTCCGACTCCTGCTGCACTTTAAAAATTTTCGGTGAGGATTTAAGAGGTGGAAGGACTGTTGGATTCTCACACTCAGGCATCTGTAAAACAAGACCTTCATCATATGGATACAGCTCAAAATATTTCAAATATCCTGTATGCCATACCATAAAGCCATAGAAATAATCTTCAAAATCCACAAGGCGATAGATGTTTACCCTGGAACTGCGTCGATACCGGAACAGTTTTTCTTTATCTTCCATTCCATGTTTTCTAAATAATTCCCGGGCTTCGCTGGTACTGATACTACTCTTCATAATCGGTATCTTCTGCTCCACCAGTTCCAGCATACGTCCTTTTACCTGTGAAAGAAAGGCTTCATCCAGCTTTACATTTCCTCTGACGGTATAATAATACCCGGATCCAATTGTATAGTGCAGTACAACTTTATCAATGCTTTCGGATCCTGCCACGTCATAGACTGCTTTTAAAAGAAGCAGGGTCATACTGCGTTTATAGGCTTTTTGACCGATACTGTGACGCATACTCACAGGCACGAGAACACAATCCTGCTTCAATGTCTTATGAAGCTCCCTCAGTCTTCCGTTGGCAAATACCAGAAGAGTGGGCAATTCCTGCTTTTCATCATATTCCTTCAGAATCTCCCCATAAGCTGTACCAGCAGGATATGATTTCTTCATGTCACCTATTGTCACCTGGAAAGTTTTCTGCTCCATATATGATACCTCTTTCTACTTGTTTTTGTAATGCGCTAAAGCACGCTCTGTCAACTTGAATTTATCTTTCAGTTCTTCCATACGCCTGATTGCTTTTTCGCTTTGCACTTTATCAAGTTCCCGAATCAGTTTCCCAACACTGCTTTGTTCATACTGCAGATATTGATATAATACCAGATGACGTTCCTTCAGGAGGCAGGGGCCATATTCCAGTTCCTCGTCTCCCAGTGATTCCATCCTGCGATGAACCACTTTTAGGATC
Organism: uncultured Eubacterium sp.; assembly: GCA_946412445.1. GTDB lineage: Bacteria > Bacillota > Clostridia > Lachnospirales > Lachnospiraceae > Novisyntrophococcus. The sequence continues at coordinate 1,700 of CAMKHH010000279.1, read as the reverse complement.
GGATAGTATTTTCCATCCTCAAAAACCATATCTTCTGCCGCTATACTTAATCCATTCTCCTGCAGATACCGGCGCAGATGACCTGCTTCTGACTGTGGCTCCAGAATAATCTCTTCCATGCTTTTCAGGACTTTCGTTCCCTCTTCCAGTATATGCTCCATCAGGGGACCACCCATACCTGCTATCACCAACGTATCCCCTTCTCCGGTACTAAGCGCTGCAGTCCCATCGGATAAACGGGTTTCTATGTAGCAAGAAAGGCCATGCTGTTTAATATTAGACGCAGCCCTGAGCAGCGGTCCTTTGTTGATATCCATTGCGATGGCTCCGGGAATCCACCCCTGTTCCACCAGCCAGATGGGGAGATATCCGTGATCACACCCGACATCTACCACCCGGTTTCCTTTTTTCACCATACAGGCTATGGCTGCTAATCTTCTGGATAACTGCATCATCCTGCTTCCTTATCAGTCCAGATAGTCTTTCAGTTTTCTGCTTCGGCTCGGATGTCTGAGTTTCCGAAGCGCCTTTGCTTCAATCTGACGAATACGTTCCCTGGTAACATTAAATTCCTTTCCAACCTCTTCCAGCGTTCTGGCACGTCCATCATCCAGCCCAAACCGCAGACGCAGGACTTTTTGCTCTCTCTCTGTCAGAGTTCCCAGTACATCCTCCAGCTGCTCTTTCAGCATGGTGAATGCGGCAGCGTCTGCCGGTACCGGCACGTTATCATCCTGTATGAAGTCACCCAGATGGCTGTCTTCTTCTTCTCCGATCGGAGTCTCCAAAGATACAGGTTCCTGGGATATCTTTAAGATTTCCCGGACACGGTCTACAGACATGTTCATCTCTTTTGCTATCTCTTCCGGAGCAGGTTCCCGGCCTAACTCCTGAAGCAGTTGCCTGGAAACTCTGATCAGTTTATTAATTGTTTCCACCATATGAACCGGAATACGTATGGTACGTGCCTGGTCTGCAATCGCCCGGGTAATCGCCTGGCGAATCCACCATGTTGCGTACGTCGAAAACTTATATCCTTTTCGATAGTCAAACTTTTCTACAGCCTTAATTAATCCTAAGTTCCCCTCCTGAATCAGATCCAGGAACACCATACCTCTTCCCACGTATCGCTTTGCTATGGAAACCACCAGCCGGAGATTGGCTTCTGCCAGGCGCTTCTTTGCAACCTCATCACCCATCTCCATCCTCTGAGCCAAACTTATCTCTTCATCTGCAGTCAAAAGAGGAACTTTGCCGATTTCCTTCAAATACATACGCACCGGGTCATCAATATTGATGCCCTCGGGCAATGTCAGATCCAGATCCTTTTCAATCTCCTCTTCCGCATCCATGTTACCCAAAACGTCAATTCCTTGAGATTCCAGATACTCATAAATACGTTCAATTCGGTCGGGGTCAAGGTCCAAATCCGCCAAATGATCCATGATCTCTTTATATTCTAATACACCTTTTTTCTTCTTTCCATGCTGCACCAATTCCTCTAAACGGGTCAACAACGTAGTTTCTTCGACGGATTTCAACGCAATCCTTCCTTTCTCTGCTCTTATAGTCTAACCATCTTAAATGGTAATATACAGGGAATCCAGCATTCTTTTGGCTTCCACCAGCCTTTGTATCTCTTCCACCGTAGCGGCGGCAGCCGTCAATTTGTCGATTTTCGTCCGTTTCAGTAGTTTTAC
>CAMKHH010000278.1 GCA_946412445.1 uncultured Eubacterium sp. | reverse complement strand
TGATAAGATGGAGGATGTAAGGATGAAGTGTTACAGAAAAGATTACCCAAGACCACAATTTGTCAGAAACCATTGGGAAAATCTGAATGGAGTATGGGATTTTGCATTTGATGAAAAAAATTGTGGTGAGAGATCTGGATGGTTCCAAAGCTTTCCGGGAAAATTAAAAATTCAGGTTCCATTTACCTACGAAACAAAAGCAAGTGGCATTGAGGAACAGGGAATACATGAAAATATCTGGTACAGGCGTATTCTCGAAGTGAATTCTGCAATGATTGAGAATAAGCGTCTGATACTGCATTTCGAAGGAAGTGACTTTACAACCAAGGTATGGGTGAATGGGATTTTTGCCGGCTGTCACAGAGGCGGATACACAAGGTTTTCTTTTGATATCACAGATTGTGTATCGGAGGGAGATAACCAGCTGACTGTGAAGGTGGAGGATTCCGGCGATATCTGCCAGCCCAGGGGGAAGCAGCGCTGGGTAGAGGAGAACTTTGGCTGCTGGTATGTTCAGACCACCGGAATATGGAAGACAGTATGGCTGGAGGCCGTTCCCTTCATCCGTCTGGAGCATGTAAAGATGACCCCGGTTCTGAGCAGAAAGGAACTGGAGGTTGTATATGAAGTTTCAGCTCCTTTGGAAGTATTCGGAGAAGAACTGACCGTGGAGGCGGTGATAAGCTTTGAGGGGAAATTCATCGCATCATCGATTATCTCACTTACCGCGCCTCACGGGGAAACGGTAATCAATATTCTGGGAGGGGGAAATGCGGATTTTGCCTGGGGAGTGAAAACCTGGTCGCCGGAGGAACCTAATCTATACGATGTAGATTTTCGCTTACGGTATCAAGGGACAGTCCAGGATGAGGCAGGCTCTTATTTCGGGATGAGAGAAATCCGTATAGATGGCCCCAATATACTCCTTAATGGCAGACCACTCTACCAGAGATTGATTTTGGATCAGGGGTATTGGAAGGATTCCCATCTGACACCGCCGGATGAGAAGGCGCTGATCGAGGACATTGATAAAATTCATGCCCTTGGATACAATGGACTGAGAAAACATCAGAAAATTGAGGATGAACGTTTTCTTTACTGGTGTGATGTGAAGGGGATGTTGGTTTGGAGCGAAGCAGCAGCCAGCTATGGGTATACGGATTATGCGGTGAAGCTTTTCACGAAGGAATGGATGGATATCGTATCCCAGAACTATAATCACCCTTCAATTATAACCTGGACGCCCTTCAATGAATCCTGGGGAATCCCGGATGTGGAAACGAGCAGAAAACAGCAGCACTTCACAGAGTCTGTCTACCATCTGACAAAGAGCATGGATGCATACCGGCCGGTGATTGTGAATGATGGCTGGGAACATACGGTATCCGATATTATTACGCTCCATGATTATGAAGAAGCAGGTGATATTTTCTATAGACGTTATGCAGACCATAAGGATGAGATTATGAATACGGATATGTATCACAATAACTTTAAGTCAGCGATGGCCAATAGCTATAAGTATAAAGGGCAGCCGGTAATCTTGAGTGAGTACGGTGGAATTGCCTTTAATAACAATGACAGCGGCTGGGGATACGGAAATAAGGTGAACACGGAGGAGGAATTCATCCGAAGATTTGATGAGATCACAACGGCAGTAAAAAAGGTACCTTATATATGCGGGTTCTGCTACACACAGGTTACGGATGTGCAGCAGGAGATTAACGGACTTATGGATATAGATCGAAATTTTAAAGTAAAGCCGGAGATTATTAAAGAAATTAATGAAAGGCAGGAGGGATACTGGAGGAGTTTCTCATAGATACTCCTCCAGCGGGTATCGCCGCATTTGTATGTAGTATGAAATAACAAGTAAAACAGCGGCGGCGGACCAGGCGGCCACCTCGGCATAATAAATTCCTGCCTGCCCGATATACATTGGAAAAACGATGGCGACCAGCATACGCAGCACCATTTCCGCAAAACCGGAAATCATCGGGACAGCGGTATTGCCCAGTCCCATCAGTGCGGAGCGATAGATATGCAGCATGTATAGAATGGGCAGGCAGAGACTCATGATGGTTAAATAGTGATATGCAACATTTAAAACAGCGGTAACTTCATCAGGCGTACCCGAGACAAAGATACCAAGAAGCTGACGGCCAAACAGCAGCATACTGCCGCCTATGGCAATGGATGTAAGTAAGGCTATGAAGAATGCGGCGTGCATCCCTTTTCGGATTCGGGATATCTTTCCGCCGCCAAGATTTTGTCCCACATACGAAGTAATGGCATATCCATAGGAAGTGGCGGCAATCTCCAAAAGGCCGTAAAGTTTGTTGGTGGCGGTAAAGCCTGCGACAAACAGTACATCATAGATATTGACAACAGACTGCACGACCATGCCGCCGATGCCGATGATGGCGTTTTGCAGTGCGACAGGTGTACCGAGGAACAAAAGCTGCTTACACATATCCCGCTCTAAAACCAGATCTTTCTTTGTCAGGCTGAGAATGGAGATTCCCCGGAGACTCAGGAAGCAGTAAACAACTGATAAAATCTGTGCCAGTACGGTTGCTATGGCGGCTCCTGCAATCCCCCAGTGGAAGACCAGTACAAACAGAAGATCCAGTACAACATTTGTGAAGGCGGCAACCACGATGGCATAAAGCGGTGTTTTACTGTCTCCCATTGAACGGAGAATGGAGGACAGCAGGTTGTATCCCATGGTGACAGGCAGGCCCGCAAACATGATGCGCAGATAAATCAGTGAATCAGAGATAATCTCTGTTTTGGTCTTCAGCAAAAGCAGAACGGGTTCTGCAAATGCCTGACAGAAGATCACCGACAGGACAGATAAAATGGCACTTAAGGTAATGGAAGCACCAATGGCGCGATTCAATTTTTTATAATCTTTCTGGCCAAAATATTGAGACATCAAAATGGAAAAGCCCTGTGCGAATCCCTGAACAATGCCGATGGCAAACCAATTCAGCCAGTCGGCGGAGCCCAGTGCTGCCAGTGCGTGGTTACCGACAAATTTTCCCACAATGGCTGTATCGACAATGGTGTACAGCTGTTGGAATATATTTCCGATCATCAGCGGCAGGGCAAAAGTCAGGATCAGCCGCAGGGGTTTTCCTGTTGTCATGTCCTGAATACGTTCTGTAGTTTTCAAAAGATTCCCCCCAATTTTATTTCATGTTATCTCCATGATTTTTCTCACGGACAAAGCTTAATAT
>CAMKHH010000277.1 GCA_946412445.1 uncultured Eubacterium sp. | reverse complement strand
ATTCAGGGCAGTTGAATGTTTCCATTGATCAGAGAGATTTTTTATTGAAAGAACATGATATGGTCTTTGTCTTTTCAAATCAGATCCACGAATTTAAGACGATTGAGTATTCGGATATCTGTGTCATGCTGTTTCCACCCGAAGTAATCGGGGATTTTTACATTAATTATAAAGGGCTTGTCCCGGAAGATAATAAGATACACTGGGAAAAAGAAATTGATTTTCAGAAACTGGAATCTGTCTATGGACAGAAGAGCTTTCTGTATGATGTCTGTTCCAGGATTGTTGAACAGAGTTCTTTTGCCGGAATTAATAAAACAAGGCAGTCCAGGGTCCTGTATCAGATTCTCCTGTATGTGGAAGAAAATTATGACAGTGCATGCACATTGAAAGATATTGCCAGATATCTGCAATACGACTATCCATACATATCAAAATTGTTTGTACGGCAGATGAATATGACATTTACGGATTATATAAATCAATACCGAATCTCCCAGGCCTGTTACCAGCTGAAAAATACAGATCGGTCAATCAGCGAGATTGCAGCAGACTGCGGATATAATAACCTGAGAACATTTCATCGTAATTTTAAAGAGATAATGACTTGTGCACCTGGAGAGTATCGGGCTATGGATTGAGGAGCCGGCATATATGTGCCGGCTCCTAAGAATCATGAAGGCAGGCCCTCAGTGGGAATCAGTAGTTTTTCTCCAATCAGAAGCAAGTTAGAGGAAAGATTGTTAAGCTTTTTGATCTCATCTGCGGTCGTGTTGAATTTTTGCGCGATAAGCCATAGTGTGTCATTCTTTTGAACCGTATATTGAAAATCCGGTTCCATGGAATTTACGTGAATCCTTAATTCCTGTCCGGTGTATATCGCCGTACGTTTCAGATTATTTTCTTTCAGAATATCATCAACGCTGGTATGAAATCTCTGTGCAAGCAGCCAGACTGTATCACCGGGCTGTACGATATAATCCATGATTCCGGGCTCCTGTGCAGGTCCGGGAGCGTTATCCATGATACCCCAGTAAAGCTCATACAATTTGTTCCAGGTGGCGCGGTCGACAACTCCGTTCGGATTTAAACCTGTCATCTGCTGGAAGGTGGTCACAGCATGTTCAGTGGGAGCGTCAAAGGTTCCGCTCTGTGATATCTGGGCAATTCCGGGATAATATTTACCTATAAATTGCATCATGTATTGCAGTGTAAGAACGTTAATTCCAGTTGACCCCAGGCTAAGAACGTAGCTGGGAGAGACTGTTTCGATTCCCAATGCAGTTCCTTCTCTGTCCAGCTCGGCCAGTCTGGCAACTGAGGTGTAGATACTTGAAATCTTATTCCAAGTAGCCTTGCCTACGATACCGTCGGGAGTAAGATTAAAGATAGACTGGAATTTGGTAACTGCTGCCTCGGTACTGCTTCCATATACACCAGGGGGATCGTCAATATGGGGAATTGCGGGATAATTCTTTCTGATTCTCTCCAGATAGGTTTGAATTGTCTGCACATCCAATCCGGTACTGTCCGGCCGCAGTGCGGCACCTGGGTACGATATAATGATATCAGTAATCATGTGTGTTTCGGCAATTTCGATGTCCTCCGGATAATAACTACGCAGGATATCTAATGAGGATATCCCCTGATCGGCCAGTGAAACCGTTCCCCATTGGGACATACCGGAGCAGGTAACTGTGGTACCATTGCAAAAGGAACTGAAATACGGGGCTATTTGACCCTGCTGGCGGATGTATTGATTAAAAATGTCGTCTACAATATTACTGACAGATTCATATATGGTTCTTCCATATACAAAGTACTGATCATAGGCAGGACTATTTGTAATATCAAAATTATATCCATTGCTCCGGTACCACTCTGTGAAAACCCTGTTTAAAGCAAATGTAATGATTGCGTATATATTGCTTACCAGGGCAGCCCTGGGCCAGGTGGGATAGATCTCACTGCAGGCCACATTTTTTACATAGTCAGGAAAGTATATCTGGACATTAATTGCAGAAGAGGATGGAGAACCCAGATGTACTGTAATCGGATTCGGAATGACAACATGACGCAGAATAAAAGGTTCTACAGCAGGCCCCTCCTGATTGCGGGGAGCATCCATCTCTAGGGCAACCTCTCCGATAAAAAGCTGATTCATCACCGGTACACTTCGATTTTCCGGCAGAGGAATCAAAGTGACAGGCTGGCATGCAGTTTCCCCGTCAAATATATGTATGCCTGAAATATACAGGCTGTCGAAATGACTGGAGGAGGCTTCCAGATTATAACTTGTATAAGGTGTTCCTTCATAAGCAGAATCCAGGGATAAACTTCTGTCCACAGTCTGCAAAGAAATTTTTTCAGTATTCCCGTTTTCATCTGTTCTTAATTCATGGAGCGTGTTATTATCGGCATCCATGATTTTTACCTGCACACCTGACAGGGGAATCGCATCCTCTGCAGTACGTGCCTGTATGATTAAATAACCCTCAGCCATTGAACCATATTCCTCCTATACGCATATGTTAGTAATAGAGAAAAGTTTTTCTTTAATTAACTTTATTTTCATAAAGGTGGATATATGCGTGAGATCAGCAAATTATCGGAACTTGAACAAGGTGAGAAGGCTCTGGTCATGGAAATCTGTTCGGAGGAGAGTATGGGACGGAGGCTGCAGGAGCTGGGCCTGATCAAAGGAACGGAGGTGACCTGCGTACGGAAAAGTCCGCTTGGAGATCCTGTGGCGTTTCTTATACGGGGGGCACTCATAGCGCTGCGTCTTGAGGATGCATCCTGTGTTAAAGTTCAGAATTGTGAGGTGCAGGATTGGGATTAAAAAAGGAATCTGACAGAGTAATTGCTTTGGGCGGCAATCCGAATGTAGGCAAAAGCACAGTTTTCAATGAACTAACCGGTTTGCATCAACATACGGGAAACTGGATCGGAAAAACAGTTACCAATGCACAAGGATATTGTAATTACAAGCAGCAGGGTTATGTAGTGGTGGACCTACCCGGCTGCTATTCTTTGATGGCCCATTCCGCAGAGGAGGAAGTTGCCCGTGATTTTATCTGTTCCGGCAAGGCGGATGTGATAATTATTGTCTGTGATGCCACCTGCATGGAGCGAAGCCTGAATCTTGTTCTGCAGACACTGGAAATAACATCAAATGTGGTGGTTTGTGTCAATCTGATGGATGAGGCTGAAAAGAAAAAAATAAAAATTAATCTGCCTGTTCTTT
>CAMKHH010000276.1 GCA_946412445.1 uncultured Eubacterium sp. | reverse complement strand
ATGAAAAGGGTTTTAGACAACTTAAAGGTTGCAAATGCAATTGTAGTTGTTGAAGATAACAGCAAAAACGTAGTATTATCTGCAAGGAATATTCCGGGAGTTACCACTGCGACAGCTGGTACTATAAACGTATATGATCTGCTGAAATACAACACCGTAATTGCAACTAAAGCAAGTGTTGCATCCATTGAGGAGGTGTATGCATAATGGCAAACATTCAGTATTATGATGTGATTTTGAAACCGGTCGTGACAGAGAAAAGCATGAACGCAATGAGCGAGAAGAAATACACGTTCTTGGTTCACCCAGAAGCCAATAAATCACAGATAAAAGAAGCTGTTGAGAAGATGTTCGAGGGAACAAAAGTAAAGAGTGTAAATACTATGAACATGGACGGAAAGAAAAAACGCCGTGGTATGGTGGTTGGAAGAACAGCCAAGAGCAAAAAAGCAATCGTTGCTCTGACAGAAGACAGTAAAGATATTGAGATTTTTGAAGGACTTTAAAACAGAGGTCCTACCTTAAGCACATGTAAAGTGCGATAATAAACATTGAGATTTGAAAGGAGAAACCGTAATGGGAATCAAAAGCTTTAACCCATATACACCTTCCAGAAGACATATGACCACTTCTGATTTCGCTGAAATCACTAAGTCTACGCCGGAGAAATCTCTGGTGGTGTCTCTGAACAAAACCGCTGGACGTAATAACCAGGGTAAAATCACAGTCAGACATCGTGGAGGCGGAAGCAGAAGAAAATATAGAATCATCGATTTTAAAAGAAGAAAAGACGATGTTCCTGCATTCGTAAAATCTATTGAATATGATCCGAACAGAACAGCCAATATCGCTTTGATCTGCTATGCAGATGGTGAAAAAGCATACATCCTTGCTCCTGAGGGATTAAAAGTGGGACATAAGATTATGAATGGTCCGAACGCGGAAGTACGTGTTGGAAACTGTCTTCCGTTATCCCAGATTCCGGTTGGTACTATGGTACACAATATTGAATTGCATCTTGGCAGAGGCGGACAGATGGTCCGTTCCGCAGGTAATGGCGCTCAGCTGATGGCAAAAGAGGGTAAATATGCAACCTTGAGACTTCCTTCAGGTGAGATGAGGATGGTTCCGATCGAGTGTCGTGCAACTGTTGGCGTTGTTGGTAATGGCGACCACAGCCTGATTAATATCGGTAAGGCCGGACGGAAGCGTAACATGGGTATTCGCCCGACTGTACGTGGATCTGTTATGAATCCGAATGACCATCCGCATGGTGGTGGTGAAGGAAAGACAGGAATCGGACGTCCGGGTCCAAGTACACCTTGGGGCAAACCGGCTCTTGGACTTAAGACAAGAAAGAAGAACAAGCAGTCTAACAAGCTCATCATAAGAAGAAAAGATGGTAAGGCATTAGCTAAATAAAGGAGGTTAAACGAATGGCTCGTTCACTGAAAAAAGGACCATTTGCAGACAAAAGTTTACTGAAAAAAGTAGATGCTGCAAACGCATCCGGAGATAAAACAGTTATTAAAACCTGGTCACGTCGTTCTACAATCTTCCCGACATTTGTAGGACATACAATTGCAGTTCATGACGGAAGAAAACACGTGCCGGTATATATATCAGAAGATATGGTTGGTCACAAACTCGGAGAGTTCGTTGCAACCAGAACCTATAGAGGACACGGCAAGGACGAAAAAAGATCCGGCGTTCGCTAGTATATGAAAGGAGGCCTGTTAATCATGGCTAAAGGACATAGAAGTCAGATTAAAAGAGCAAGAAATGAAGTGAAAGACACAAGACCTTCGGCGAAACTGTCATATGCTAGAATGTCAGTTCAGAAGGCTTGCTATGTATTAGATGTAATTCGTGGTAAAGATGTTGAGACTGCACTTGGCATCCTGACCTATAACCCGAGATATGCTTCCAGCGTAATCAAAAAACTGTTGGAATCAGCTGCTGCAAACGCTGAGAACAACAATGGTCTGAGCAAAGAAAACCTGTATGTAGCAGAGTGCTATGCAAATAAAGCACCGACCATGAAGAGGATCAAGCCGAGAGCACAGGGTAGAGCATATCGTATCGAAAAGAGAAACAGTCATATCTCTATCGTATTAGATGAAAGATAAGGAGGGGAATCATGGGACAGAAAGTTAACCCACATGGTATCAGAGTCGGAGTTATCAAAGACTGGGATTCCAAATGGTATGCAGAAAGTGACTTTGCCGATTATCTGGTTGAAGATTACAATATCAGAACATTTTTGAAAAAGAAATTATACAGCGCAGGTGTATCCAGAATTGAAATTGAAAGAGCATCTGACAGAGTGAAAATAATTATCTATACAGCAAAGCCAGGTATCGTAATCGGTAAGGGTGGATCTGAAATAGAAAAGGTAAAGGCCGAGCTTAAGAATTATACAGATAAGAAACTGATTGTGGATATCAAAGAAGTTAAGAGACCGGACCGTGATGCGCAGCTTGTAGCTGAAAACATTGCGCTGCAGCTTGAGAATCGTATTTCTTTCCGTCGTGCTATGAAGTCTACGATGCAGAGAACGATGAGATCTGGAGCCGAAGGAATCAAAACATCTGTATCCGGTCGTCTTGGTGGAGCAGATATGGCACGTACAGAATTTTACAGCGAGGGTACGATTCCGCTGCAGACACTGCGTGCAGATATCGACTATGGTTTCGCTGAAGCAGACACAACATACGGCAAAGTTGGCGTAAAAGCTTGGGTCTACAATGGCGAAGTACTTCCAACCAAAGGAGCTAAGGAAGGGAGCGATAAATAATTATGTTAATGCCAAAGAGAGTAAAACGTCGTAAACAATTCCGTGGATCCATGAAGGGAAAAGCCTTAAGAGGCAATACGATCAGCTATGGAGATTATGGTTTGGTAGCTGCTGAGCCTTGTTGGATTAAGTCCAATCAGATAGAAGCAGCCCGTGTTGCTATGACCCGTTATATCAAGCGTGGTGGTAAAGTTTGGATTAAGATTTTTCCGGATAAACCTGTAACAGCAAAACCAGCAGAAACTCGTATGGGTTCTGGTAAAGGAGCCCTTGAATACTGGGTAGCAGTTGTAAAACCAGGTCGTGTAATGTTCGAAATCGCAGGTGTATCAGAAGAAACAGCTCGTGAAGCATTACGTCTTGCTATGCATAAGTTACCATGTAAATGTAAAATCGTTTCGCGTGCAGACTTAGAAGGCGGTGATAACAGTGAAAATTAATAAGTATGTTGAA
>CAMKHH010000275.1 GCA_946412445.1 uncultured Eubacterium sp. | reverse complement strand
TATATTCAGTTTATATTGAGGTGGTACAATCTCAATATAAACTGAATATATAAACAGGAAAGGACCTGAACAGATGCAGAAAATGTTAGAGAAAATACCGGACATTCTATCTCTTAGGGGGGCCGAGCTTGCGAATACATATAAAGAAGTATATCCCGAGCTTGCGCCTTTAGTAAAGCAGTGTTTTTTAAATACAATTGATACTACTGTAAAAAGACTGGAGGATGACAGCTTTTTTGTAATTACCGGTGATATTCCGGCTATGTGGCTGCGGGATTCTGCGGCACAGGTAAAACCTTATATTAAATATTCCGGCGAGGATCAGGAGCTGCATAAAATTATCAAAGGGATTATTCGAAAGCAGGCAGAATTGGTTTGTATTGATCCCTATGCCAATGCATTTAATGAGAGTGCCAACGGTGCAGGCCATAAAGATAATACAAAGCTAAATGCTTCTGTATGGGAAAGAAAATATGAAGTGGATTCTCTATGTGCGCCTGTTTATCTGTCCTGGCAATTTTGGAAAGAAACGAAAGAGAAGGATATTTTTGATGAGAAATATCTGGAGATGCTCTGCAATATTCTACAAGTATTTACCACGGAACAGCACCATGAGACATCCGATTATTTTTTTCAAAGAACGGATTGTGTGGAAACTGATACGCTTCCCATGGAAGGGAAAGGAAACCCGGTGGTCTATACTGGAATGACCTGGTCGGGATTCCGGCCTTCGGATGACCGGTGTGTCTATGGCTATCTGATTCCTGCGAATATGATGGCTGCAACAGCGCTTAGCTATGCAGAGGAAATTTGCAGAACGATTTATAAAGATGAGGAGCTGGCCGAAAGATGCCGAAAGCTTTCCGATGAGATTCGAGAGGGTATTGAAAAATATGGCGTTGTTCATCACGAAAAGTACGGTGATATCTATGCTTATGAAACAGACGGTATGGGGCATTATATACTAATGGATGACGCAAATTCACCCAGCCTTCTGGCTATTCCCTATCTGGGCTATAAAGATGCTTCGGATGAGATTTACCGGAATACACGCCGATTTATCCTGTCGGAGGACAATCCTTATTTTTATTCCGGAAGATATGCAAAAGGTGTTGGGAGTCCACATACACCGAAAGGATTTATCTGGCATATCGGATTAACGATGCAGGCATTGACATCCACTGACAGGGATGAGATATTGGAATGCCTGAAGATGATAGCGGTCACCCATGCCGGCCTGAATTATATGCATGAGTCCTTTGATCCGGAGAATCCGGAAAACTTTACCAGGGATTGGTTTGCATGGGCGAATTCTATATTTGCAGAGCTGTTGGATCAGCTATTGATTCAGGGATTTTGGCGCTGATTATGAATCAAGAAAAGGAGGGTACAATGCAGACAACTATAAAATTAAACAATGGAATCAAGATTCCCCAGGTTGGACTGGGAGTATTCCGCGCTTCAACAGATGAGGCCGAGCAGGCAGTTACATGGGCACTTGAGGCAGGTTACTGCCACATAGATACTGCAAAAATCTATGGAAACGAAGCCGGTGTTGGAAAGGCAACTGCTGAAAGCGGCCTTCAGCGGGAAGATTTATTCATTACAACAAAGCTCTGGAACGAAGATATCAGACAAAGACGGACAAAAGAAGCATTTGCAGAAAGCCTTGCTGCTCTTCGTACAGATTACATTGACTTATATCTGATTCATTGGCCGGCAGAAGGATTTCAGGAGGCCTGGAAGGAGATGGAAGAGCTGTACCATCAGGGAAAAATCGGTGCGATTGGTGTAAGTAATTTTCATCCCCACCATCTGGAGGAATTATTTAAGATACAGACAGTAAAGCCGGCGGTGAATCAAATAGAGTCTCATCCTTATCTGACAAACCAGAAGTTGATCGACTACTGCCAGGAACAGAATATTCAGGCCGAGGTGTGGAGTCCGCTTGGCGGAAAGGATGCAGCCCCGCTTTTGGATCCAACAATCTGCAGTCTTGCAGATAAATACAACAAAACACCGGCACAGATCATCATCCGCTGGGATATTCAGCGCGGGGTTATCGTATTGCCGAAGTCAATTCATAAAGAACGTATTGTATCTAATTTTGACGTGTTTGACTTTGAGATTTCCCAGGAAGACATGCGGGAAATCAGTGCATTGAATAAAAATCAGCGTGTGGGTTCTAATCCGGATAACTTTGACTTTTAGGGGATAGATAATATGCGAAGCAATATGACAACGCTGTGCTATATTGAGCAGGAAGGCAGATACCTTATGATGCACAGGGTGAAAAAGGAACAGGATGTCAACAAGAACAAGTGGATTGGTGTGGGCGGGCATTTTGAGAAAGATGAATCGCCGGAAGAGTGTCTTTTGCGTGAGGTGAAGGAAGAAACCGGGTTAAAGCTGACCTCATGGAAATTAAGAGGAATTATCACGTTTGGCACTGATAAGTGGCAGACAGAATATATGTTTCTGTATACAGCCGATGGATTTGAGGGTGAAATCACAGACTGCAATGAGGGCGATCTGGAATGGGTGCCATGTTCAGAGGTATATAATCTTCCGATATGGGAAGGGGACAAGATATTCTTTAAACTGTTACAGGAGAGAAAGGAATTCTTTTCCCTGAAACTGCGGTACGTAGGTGATGAATTGGTGGAGGCAGTGCTGGATGGGGAAGAAGAAATTAAATGATTAAAGGATAATGAAGGTTATAATTATTTTGCATACGGCTCCCTGCTTTATTTTAAACAGGGAGCCGTATGTTGATTTTTATAATTGACTTAATCTTTTTACAAGCTCATATAAAGCATCCACATTATTCACCAGCACACTTATACTTAATACAATTACAATCAGCAGAATCACGCAGATGATGTGTGTTCTTTTATTCATGGCCAAAATGGCCGCATACTCTCTTAATAAGGCATTGTACCAGAAATAAAATTTTGTCTTTGCGCCTATGCCCTGTGCCTTCAGATGCACCTTTTTAGCATAAATTCCTGCCCGGAACACATGATAATTTGTGGTAGAAAACAAGATGCGGGTGTGCAGGATGTCTCTTTCTTTACTTTCTATCAGTTCCTTTGAAAACAGCATATTCTGATATGTGTTTTTAGATTGGTCTTCAACTAACAGGTGTTCTTCCGGGATTCCCTGACTTATTGCATATTCCTTCATAGCCTGGCCTTCCGGAAGCGCCTCATTGGGACCTTGTCCGCCAGACATAATTAAAATCAAAGGAGTCG
>CAMKHH010000274.1 GCA_946412445.1 uncultured Eubacterium sp. | reverse complement strand
GAAATTTACTTCGGCGAAATGACCAACGACTACATTTTGGTCAACACCAGCGAAGAAGAATTTGACTATCCTGACGGAAGCGCCAACCAGTACAACAAGTACGAGGGAGAAGCCGGCATCAAGCTGAATATGCTCAACCGTGTTATGTTTGCCATCAAAGAGCAGAGCATGAAACTTTTGGTTTCTTCCAATATTAAGAGTGATTCCAGAATCATCATCAACAGAAACGTGATGGATCGCGTACGGAAAATCATGCCGTATCTGAGTTACGAGGAAGATCCGTATGCAGTGATTGCGGGCGGCAAGGTTTACTGGATGCTGGATGCTTACACTACCAGCTCCTACTATCCGTATTCTGAGCCATATTCTGGTAAGAATGGAGATATCAACTATATCAGAAATTCTGTAAAAGTAGTCATCGACGCATATAACGGCGATGTAAACTTCTACATTGTAGATGACACCGATCCGATTGCAAAGACGTTCCAGAAGATTTATCCGGCGCTGTTTAAGGATTTGAATGAAATGCCGGAAAGCCTGGTAGCTCATATCAGATATCCGAACACCCTCTTTGCAATTCAGGCAGGCGTATACAGCCGTTACCACATGGAAGACGTAAAGGTATTCTACCAGAACGAAGACGTTTGGGATATCGCTGATGAAATCTATGGACAGGATCAGCAGAAGATGTCGCCGAATTACTATATCGCAAAACTACCGGGTGAAAGCAGTGCAGAGTTCTTCAACTCCCTGCCGTTCACACCGAAGTCAAAGCAGAACATGACTGCTTTGATGGTGGCAAGAAATGATGGCGAACATTACGGTGAACTGGTGCTGTACAGCTTCCCGAAGAGCAAGACTGTATACGGCCCGATGCAGATTGAAGCGCAGATTAACCAGAATCCGGAAATTTCCAGTGACTTTACCTTGTGGAGTTCCAGAGGCACGACATATAAGAGAGGAAACCTCTTCGTCATTCCGATTGAGTCTTCACTGCTTTATCTGGAGCCGGTTTATCTGGAGGCTGAAAACTCCGCAATTCCGGAAGTAAAACGTGTTATTGTTGCTTACGATGACAAGATTGCTTACGAGGAAACCTTAGCGGAAGCTTTGGAAGCATTGTTTGGAGAGGGAACCGGTACAAAGGCACCTGTGGATAACAATGGCGATGACAACCAGAATGGAGGTCAGAGCAGCTCCGAAAAAACTACAGCTGACTGGATTAAACAGGCATCTGAAAGCTATGATAAAGCGCAGGATGCGCTGAAAAATGGAGACTGGGCAAAGTATGGGGAGTATATGAAGTCTCTGGAAGAAGCTTTGAACAAGTTAGCATAATTAAGAGTGAATTTGGGAGATTGGGGCATTCGCGCGCGGATGTCCCATAACCCGTTATTCTATATAATTTTTTAGATAATCTGGCTTATAAAGGAGGACGATATGCTGGACTACGATTTAGATAAAATGTTGTTTACGATTCCTGCAGCAAACCATTCAGCGCAGGAGATTACAAAGATATTAAAGGAACATCCAGAAGTCCAATTCGTTTCCCTGGTGGGAATTGATATCGGCGGCCACGATACCGACGAAAAGATTCCCGTAACTTTGTTCCTTGAAGACATAGATAAGATGCTGGCAGGCGGTGTGCAGACTGATGGATCCAGTGTAGCGCTTCCGGGTATTGCAGTGCTCAATAATGCAAAGATTGATATCATTCCGGATCTTTCTGTGAACTGGTATGTGGATTATAATTTCAGTCACTTAGGATACCGCACAGGACTCCCTATCGGAACTCTTAGAATTCCATCCTTTTTGGTACACAACGACAATTTTGAGGTTGGATCCAGAGTTGTGCTTCGCGATGCGCTCAATCACTTTAAGAAAAAGCTGATGGAAGAACTTGCGGCATATCCTTACGTATTTGAGTATATCAATGGCATTGACAGTGTAGATGACATTGAAGATTTGGTGCTGACCAGTGCCACTGAACTGGAATTTTGGGTAAAAACCCCAGATGACAAAGGGGATAGAGAGCAGCTGTTTACAGCGCAGGTTTTGAAAGAACAGTATTGGAAGCGTACTTACGGAGAGGTGAGAACCGCCCTGGAAGAGACGCTGATGCTATTAGATAAATATGGCTTTGAAGTAGAGATGGGACACAAGGAAGTCGGCGGCGTCAAGGCAAAAATGGGTCACAGCGGGCATTACGACCACGTCATGGAGCAGCTTGAAATCGACTGGAAGTATGCAGATGCAATGCAGGCTGCAGACAATGAGAATCAGGTGAAGTACGTGGTGAGAGACATCTTTACTAAACACGGTCTTGATGTAACCTTTATGGCGAAGCCTTTTGAGGGCGTTGCGGGAAGTGGTGAGCATACCCATCTGGGTCTTGCAGCCAAGCTGAAAAATGGTAAGATGGTCAGCATGTTTGCGCCGGCAGATTTCAGTAAGGATTTTATGAATCCACTGGGTTACGGCGCGCTGATGGGAATTTTGAAGAACTATGAGGTAATCAATCCTTTCGTAAGTTCATCAAATGACTCCCTTAACCGTCTGAAGCCAGGCTACGAAGCGCCGGTTTGTATCGTTACCTCCCTGGGCAGAGCTGTGACAGAGCCATCCAGAAACAGAACCGTTTTGGTGGGTTTAATCAGAGACCCGAAAAATCCGATGGCAACTCGATTTGAGCTTCGTGCGCCAAATCCGAAGAGCAACACCTATCTGGTGATTGCAGCTTCCTATATGGCAATCTTAGATGGTGTGCATGCGGTTCTTGCTGCAGGAAAAACGCCAAAAGAGCTGGAGGCTTCCATCTCCAAAAAACACGGGCAGGATGATTTTTATCTGGAAACAGAGCGGGAATATCGCAGTGAGTATAACGTGTTTGAAGATTTTACAGAGGAAGAACGTGACCACCTCTTTGGTCATGCGCCTGCAACGGTTTGGGAAAACCTTCGTGCATTTGATGAACACCCGGAAAGACTGGCAGTGTTTAAGGAAGGAAATGTCATGCCGGACATTGTTCTGGAGTCTTACCGTGAGCAGACCTTGTCACAGTGGAAAACAGAGCTGCATGACCGAATTATTCCGGATACGATGAATTTTATCAGGAGCTGCAAGCAGGTACATAATCTTGACGATTTTTCCGATTATGATATCAAAAACTGGATTGAAATTGATCGGATCAGACATGAGATTGCTAAGGACACTATCACAGAAAAGTGTCTGCTGACAAGAGCAAAGAATGCGCTGGAC
>CAMKHH010000273.1 GCA_946412445.1 uncultured Eubacterium sp. | reverse complement strand
GCATTTCCGGAATATTCCGGTGCTGAATGACTGCAATTACAAATAATGCCATACACAAAATTACCGCACATGCACTTAAAACCTTTCCGATTTCTCCAAGCCTCTTCTGCAAAGGGGTAGGCTCCTGGGGAGCATCCCCCAGCATCCCGGCGATCTTTCCGATTTCAGTCTTCATGCCTGTAGCGGAAACCACGCCTTCACCTCTTCCGTATACAATGCTGGTGGACATAAACACCATATTCTTTCTGTCACCAAGGGATAGCTTTTCATCTGTGATCTTCGCGGAATTTTTTTGAACCGGCAGGGATTCACCGGTCAGGGCAGATTCTTCTGCCTTCAGGCTGAAGGAAGTGATCAGACGCAGATCGGCTGGAACCTGGCATCCCGTCTCCAGTGCAACCACATCTCCGCTCACCAGCTCTGCTGCAGGAACCTCCCTGTAGACACCGTCCCGCTTTACTATGGCAGTAGGGCTGGTGATCTTTTTCAAAGCTTCCAGGGCTTTCAGAGCCTTTCCCTCCTGTATCACACCCACTGCCCCATTAATCACAATCACTACAAGTATAATCGCCGCATCACTCATTTCCCTCATAAACATGGAAATTCCTGCTGCCACCAGAAGGATGAATATCAACGGATCGTTTAACTGCTCCGCAAACATACTGAGCACAGATTTTTTCTTGGGCTCGGCCAGAACATTGAAGCCCTCTTTCATCCTTCTTTGCCCGGCTTCTTTCTCTGACAGCCCCTGCTGCAGATTTGTATTTAGCTTCTTTTCCACTTCTGTCAAAGACATCTGTTCTAACATTCGCCCCTCCCCTTTCATATAGAAAACCTGCCACTGGCAGCTTTCCTTGCATACCTTGGCATATAACAATGGACGCATAAACTGATTTACACCTAAATCAGTTTATGCGTCCAAGTCCTGCATTATGAAAAAGGGAAAATGCTTTACATCTCCTCTAATTGTTTCATCCAGATTCTTACACAGGCATCGCTGGGCATCCTTAAGTCTCCTCGCGGTGAAACCGCAACCGATCCCACCTTGGGTCCGTCCGGCAGACAGGAGCGTTTGAACTGTTGGGAGAAAAAGCGCCAGTAGAACTTTTTCAGCCACTTCAGGATTGTTTCATCATCATACGTATCCCGGAACGTGCATCTGGCAATCCGGTAAATCTTTTCGGGCTCATATCCCATACGAAGCATATAATAAAGATAAAAGTCATGAAGTTCATACGGTCCCACCAAATCCTCGGTTTTTTGTGAAATGACTCCATCCTTTGGTGGCAGCAGTTCCGGGCTAACGGGCGTATCCAGTACATCCATCAGGATATGTTCCAGTTTTTCATCCCCGCAGGTCTCTGCATAGTATTTTACCAGATGCCTTACCAGAGTTTTGGGCACGGAGGCATTGACCGCATACATAGACATATGATCTCCATTATAGGTTGCCCAGCCAAGGGCCAGCTCTGATAAGTCACCAGTTCCCACCACCAGACCATTCCTCTGATTAGCAATATCCATCAGCACCTGTGTCCGCTCTCTGGCCTGTCCATTCTCAAAGGTCACATCATGCTTCTCCATATCCTGTCCGATATCCCGGAAATGCAGCGTCACAGCTTCCTTGATATCCACCTCTTTGAGGCTTGCACCAATCGTCCGGGTGAGCTCACAGGCGTTCTGATAGGTCCGGTCTGTGGTTCCAAAACAAGGCATCGTCACGCAGAGAATATTGGAGCGGTCAATTCCAAGCTTATCAAAGGCTCTTGTGGTGACCAGAAGTGCCAGGGTGGAGTCCAGACCTCCCGAAATACCAATTACCGCGCATTTACATCCGATATGGGCCAGCCTTTTCTTCAGACCCATAGCCTGTATATTCAAAATCTCATCGCATCTTTCATTCCTCTGCTCCATATCAGCTGGTACAAAGGGCTGCGAGGGGAACTTCCGGTCTAACCTTGTCTTGGCCAATGCAAGATCAAAATCCACAATTTGATATCCTTCCGGATTCCCGGCCGGATATGTGGTCATCCTCCTTCGTTCCCCGATCAGATGGTCTATATCAAGGTCTGCAAAGATAACCCCGTTCTCAAAGCGTTTGGATTCGGACAGCAGCGTACCATTCTCACATATCAGGTTTTGTCCCCCGAATACCAGATCTGTCGTGGACTCACCTTCTCCTGCAGTCGCATAGACATAGCCGCAGACAAGCCGGGCAGAGCTGGCACTCACCAGGCTTCTTCTGTAAGCGTCCTTTCCCGTCACCTCGTCACTGGCAGAAAGATTCACAAGGACAGTTGCACCCGCCAGGGCATGAGCCGTTCCGGGGGGATTGGGAGACCACAGGTCTTCACAGATTTCCGCCGCCGTTACAAGATGCGGCATCTGTCTACAGCGGAACAAAAGGTTCATGCCAAATGGAATTTCCTTACCCTGAAAGCCGGTCATATGAACCGCTTCCCTGCCTTCTGCAAAATGTCTCTTCTCATAAAATTCATTATAATTGGGCAGATGCTTCTTAGGGACAATACCAAGGACCTCTCCCCTGCAAAGTACTGCAGCGGCATTATACAGTTTCCCCTGGTCCTCCCATGGAAGACCCAGGAAAATCAGTCCATCTACATCTCTCGTCTGCTTTGCTATATGTCCAAGCTGATTTTTTGCCTCCTCCAGAAGCCGTTCCTGCCAGAACAAATCACTGCAGGTATATCCGGTCAGACAAAGCTCCGGCAAAACCATGACTTTTGCACCACCAAGTGCCATTTGACGAATGTTGTCCACAATCCTTGCTGCATTCTCCACACAATCAGCCACCACTACTTCTGGTGTAGCTGCAGCAACCTTTACAAATCCATGTTTCATCTTCTACCTCATTTTCCATATACATCTTAACCTTTTGCGAGTTCCAGAAGTTCCTTTAACTCCTCAATATTGAAGATATAGCTGCTGTTACAGAAATGACACTTCAATTCCACATCTTCTCCGTCCCCGATCATGCTCTCCAGTTCCTTTTTTCCAATGCTGATTAATGCTTTTGCCACACGATGCTTGTCGCAGTTGCAGTAGAATCTGGCCGGCACTGTTTCATTAAATTCCACATCCATGCCATTCAATACTTTTTCCAAAATCAGTTCAGGAGTTAAACCCTCCTCCAGCATATCGGTAACAGAAGTTACTTCCGACAGATTTTTCTCCAGCTTTTCAATCACTTCTTCATCTGTAAACGGCATAAGCTGGACGATAAATCCCCCTGCCTGCTTTACCG
>CAMKHH010000272.1 GCA_946412445.1 uncultured Eubacterium sp. | reverse complement strand
CCCAATAGAGAATCCACATGCCGGTACCGGAGTCCCTGTGAACTTGCCAATCATCTCATCATAGCGTCCGCCACCGCCTACTGAACCCCCAAATTCATCCATGGATATCTCAAAAATCGGTCCGGTATAGTAAGACATTCCACGAACTAAAGTCGGATCAAATGCAATAGAAAAATCAGCACTCTTCACAGCGTCCACACTTTTCATAATTGCCTGTAAACCTTCGGAATATTCTGCATCCAGGAATCCGCCCAGCTTATTCTGAATAAAAGTGATTCCCTGGATATCCGGAGTCACCTCTTTGAATAACTTCAGATATTTAGCAACAGACTCCTCGGAAAAGCCTTCTTTTTTTAGTTCCTCTGCAACTCCATCCAGACCAATCTTATCCATCTTATCCAGAATAATGAAAACAGTATCATACGTTGACTCTGGAAACCCACTATATGCTGCCATAGCTTTTAGAATCCTGCGATCATTAATCCGGATTGTGAATTTTTTAAAATCAAGCTTCCCCAACAATGTAGTAGTAGCCAGAATTAATTCAATTTCCGCCAGATTGCTCTGTTCACCCAATACGTCGATATCACACTGCATAAACTGACGAAAACGCCCTCTCTGAGGTCTGTCTGCTCTCCAGACGTTCCCCATCTGCAAAGCCTTAAAGGGACTGGAAAGTTCATTCGCATGGTTGGAATAATACCGGCAAAGAGGCACTGTCAGATCATAACGCAGCCCACCGTCCACCAGGTCGGATTCACAAGCTGCTTCCTCCAGTTTTAACTTTTCTCCTCTTTTTAAAATCTTAAAGATCAGTTTTTCATTCTCCCCGCCCTGCTTACTGCTTAAATTTTCGATATGTTCCACGCAAGGGGTTTCAATGGAGGAAAATCCAAAGGTTGCATATGTCTCTTTAATCAGACGAATCACATAATCCCGGATTTCCATCTCCTGGGGCAGAATATCTTTCATACCTGTCACCGGTTTTTTCTTCAATGCCATTATACCAAATCTCCTCTCTCATCTATGGAAAACTCGCCCAATACCACAGGCCTTCGTTTATTTTCATGAATCACTTTCTGAAAAGCCAGAAAAACTTTCATATCAAAATCTCTGATATCCTCCAGCATAAGCCTTACAGCAGCGTCCTGATCATAGGCTTCCCGGTAAGGCCGGTCGGATGTCAGCGCACAATATACATCACATACACGTAAAATCCGTCCGCCGAACGGTATATCATCGCCAAACAGATGGTCCGGATATCCACTTCCATCATAGTTCTCGTGATGATGTAACACACTTTTCTGAATAAACTCAGAATATCCGCAGCGTTTTACCACATCATAGCTTTCCCTGGGGTGCATACGGACAACCTTCATCTCTTCTACAACCAGCGGATGTTCACTGATTTCCTTTACCAGCACGATTTTTCCAATGTCATGCAGCAATCCGGCGATGGAAAGATCATGGCAATCCTGCTCACCGTATCCCAATTCCCTTGCTACATCATAAGCCAGATTGCTTACTTCCATTCCATGGCGAATCTGTTCCGACAGGGAGTATTGAAGCATATTCTTATGCCTCCCGGCTTTACAGGAATTTTTCAATTCCGATTCTTTTTCGCTCCAGCATTTCATCAATTCTCTCCACATAACTCTTTAAATCCTTGACATTCTCGACACGCTCTATACGTTCACCATGCTGAAAGACAAATTTGCTGGACGCACCCGCTCCCGCAGCCATAATTGTCTGCTTTTCTTCCATAATCAGTATGTTGTATATTCCCGCTTTGTCGAGCTTTGCATAACCTACATTCTCAAAATTTCCGGCCATATTTTTCTGACGATACAGATAATAAGGGCTCATACCCATGTCTCTGGAACAGTTTTCAGTCATCTGCATGATTTCCTGACTGTTCTCAAAGGAAATCTCCTGGTATTGCTCTTTAAACAGATTTAACCGGGTCGCACGTTTTAAAGCCAGTGAATGTATGGTCAGGCTGTCAGGATCTATGATTTTCATTTGTTCTAAAGTATGTGCTACCTGCTCTTTATGCTCACCCGGGAGCCCAACGATCAAATCCATATTGATATTATCAAATCCCATGTTTCGTGCAGTATTGAACGTTTCTGTGATCTCCTCCACCGTATGTTTTCTCCCGATCAGATCCAGGGTTTCCTGATTCATGGTCTGTGGATTGATGGAGATACGGGTTACCGGAAACTCCTTAAGCACAGCAAGCTTAGCGTTTGTAATCGTATCCGGTCTTCCTGCTTCAACCGTAAATTCTTTTAACCCGCTGACAGGGAATTCTCTGCAGATGTGTTCCAGAAGACCACCCATCTGATCTGCCTCCAGTGTTGTCGGTGTTCCCCCTCCGATATAAATTGTATCCAATGGGCGTCCCTTCATCTGTTCCGCTATAAAGGACAACTCTTTTTTTAGTGCATCCAAATAAGGTTCTACCATGTGAGACCATGTTTTCAACACATGGGATCCGAAAGAACAGTACAGGCAGATGGAAGGACAAAACGGAATCCCGACATACAGGCTGTAACCCTCTTCGTAATTTATTTCTTTTAAGATGGCTCTTTCACGGTTGGCAATTGTGATGGCAAGTGCAGTCTTTTCCGGACTGGTCCCATAGGTATCCCGCATATACCTGGCAATCTCTACATTGGATTTTCCTTCCTCCAGCATATGCATCGGGATTTTAGTCGGACGGATTCCGGTCAGATTCCCCCATGGAAGCTCCCTTTTTGTCTGCGAAACCAGTGATTTATAAACCAGCTTTTTCACATGGTTTTTGCGTTCCTTCTGTTCCTCTGCCTCCGGAATGCGCGTCGTCTTTCTGCTGATTTCATGCTCTCCTTCCATAATGGCAAACGTGATTGAATCATCGCTATATTCCATCAGGTAGTCATATATATAATTCCCGCCAGGTTCCTCCTCCCCTTCATACCATATCTTAATCTCGGTTCCCGGGTAAAAGGCCCGGATTAAAGAATATATATCATATTCAAATTCCCTTTTATTCAGTTTTAAACGCATACTAAGCAAGTGGATTATACCTCTTTTCCATGAGGATATTCGTGGATTCACCATGCCCCGGGTATACCACTGTATCATCCGGCAGAGAGGACAAAAGCCTGGCAATACTTGTTCTCATATCCGGCATACTTGCTGTGGGCAGGTCTGTTCTACCATAGGACCTTTCAAACAAAGTATCCCCTGAAAACAATACAGATTCATTCACCAGATAATAACAGACA